>JBDKTH010001287.1:0-6318 GCA_039680305.1 Thermoguttaceae bacterium
CTGGCCCGCAAGGCTTCGCTCATCTCTTGAACGTGCGGGACGTCCAGCGGCCGCCAGTCGTACTTCAGATAGTCGATCCCCCAGGCGGCCCACTGCTTGGCGTCGTTGGCGGCGAAGGAGTATTTGCCGAGCGCCTGGCCACCATCCCACTTGCCCGACGGATCATTGCTCGACCCGCCGATCCGCTTGGCATAGCTCGTGGCCCAGGGCGTGGAGTAGATGCCCACCTTCAAGCCCATCGCGTGGATCGTGTCGCAGAGGCCCTTCATGTTGGAGAACTTGTCGTTCCCCTGGATCCCCTGGAACGGGCCGCCACGCTCGCCCTGCCAGGTGTCGTCGATGTTGACGTACGTCCAGCCGTGGTCCTTCAGTCCCCGGGTGACCATCGCCTTGGCCGTGGCCAGGACCTTGTCCTGGTCGACGGCTTCCGCGTAGCAGTTCCAACTGTTCCAGCCCAGCGGCGGCGTCAGGGCGATCTCTTCGCCGACGACGATCCGCAACTGGCGGCTCGCCTCGCCCTGGGCGTTCTGGGCCTTGACCGTCACGCGGTAGGTCTTGGGCGATCGATCAGCGATCGTGCCGATGATCACGCCCGACTGCGCGTTGAGCGTTAAGCCTTGCGGCAGGTTCTCTGCGGCAAAGGCCATCGGGCGCTCGCCGGTCGCGGCGATCGTGAAGAGGAAGGGCGAGCCGGGCCGTACGCCAAACACCTTGGCCCCGTTGATCCGCGGCTTGGGGCCGGGCTGCGGGGTGAGGATCTCCGCCTTTTCCGGGCAGGGGATCGCCTGGGGCTTGGCACCGTCGACCAGCAGCACGGCCTCGGCCCAGTTGACATACGCCGGCGGCGCCCCGGCCGCATGGTCGACGACGCGCAGCTCCAGCACCTTGACGCCGTCGAGCGCGACGTCGATCGGTTTGGCCGCGTGACCTCGCTCGATCAGGCCGCTATCGAACAGGACCTTGCCGTCGCCGACCACCTGGAATTGGGCCTTGCGCCATGGGCCGTCGTTGGTCTGGTCATCGACGCCCACTTCGGCCGTGAAACGCTGGGCCCCGTTGAGGGCAATGAAATAGCTGCTTCCCGCCCGGGCGCCCGCGCCGTGCTCGTAGCGTTTCCCCTTGATCATGATCGGCTTGCCCGAGGCCGACTTGTCGACCCGGGGCAGGCTCCACGGGGCCGGTTCGAGTCCCAGATTCAACTGGGCACAGGGCACACGCTGCGGCGACGCCCCAAAGCTTTGCGACGTGACCATCAGCGTGGCCATCGCGACCACGACGAACCCTCCGATCCACGACATTCCAGCGGTCTTCATATCCTGTTCTCGCGTTGTCCGACAAAGGTGGTGCCCCTCTGGCCTGCCGCCATCGGCGACAGCCGCGATTACAAGGATAGCATGGAGACCGTCGGCGGTCACGCCGCAGCGCGCGATTCCATTTGGCCCGGTTTAGCCCGGTCGCTTGCGACCGGAGGAGGATACGCGCCCGGCACAAGTGCCGGGGCTAAACGGTTTGATGCATGTTTTCTTCACATGCCGAAAATCCCTAGAATCGCACCTCCTGCTCCTGGCCGAACTCCAGCCGCACCGGCCCAAGCAGGCCGGACGGCACCAGACGATCAGTCGGCAAATAACCGTGCAGATGGGCGAGCCGGCCCTTGAAGTTGGGGTCGCGGCGGGCGTTGGTCTTGGTCAGACGCTTCGATTCCTCGGGGATTCGGGCGTCGCCGATCAGGCGGTTGACCCAGAGATTGCTCACGTCGATCTCCAAATCGTTCTTCCCCGCCTTGACCATGCCGGTCAGGTCCACGCTCCACGGGTCGGTCCAGACCACGCCGAGCGGCTTCCCGTTCACTCGCACGTCGGCGACGTACTTGACCTCGCCCAACTGCAGGCGCACGAGGCCCTTGGCCTGAGCCGCGTCGAGGTCAAACGACTTGCGATAGGTGCCTGTGCCAGAGAAATACTTGATCCCTTCCACCGGGTGTTCGTCCCAGGGGAGCAAACGGTCGAAGACCACCGATTCCGGGGCGCCCCAACCCTTGGTGAAGCGGACTTCCCAGGCCCCGTCGAGCGTCTTCGCCTCGGGGATTCCGGTCACGTCGAGCTTGAGCGTCTTGCTCTGCGACAGATCGAGCTGGTAGCGGCCTGGTTGCCAGAGCCGCAGTCGGGCTCCGCCCTCGGTCCGCCCGGCGATCTGCAAGACTTCGCTGGACGCCGGCACCGAAACCAGGTGCTGGCCCGCAGCCGGCTTGCGGAATACGACGAACACGGAGCCGTTCTCCGCCAACCGGAGCGGGACGATCGTGCGGCCGTCGTCCGTGGTGCGGTAGCAGACCGCTTCGTGGGCGAGCCCGGTGATCGGATCCCACAGCTCGGGCTCCTTGCCGGTGGTGCGGAAGGTGCAATCGGCCGTCCCGTTCCTGCCAGACACGAAGTAGATGTCCAACTCGCCGTCGCGGCGGTGGGTGTAGTCCCACGGGCCGTCGAAGTCCGGAGCAATCTTCTCGCCCGCGAGCGTTTCGTCGACGGTCACCCCGTTGAGAATCTTGCCTTGGCCCAGCGTGCGGCGGCCCGTGGAGGCCCACAGGTCGTCGGCCATTCGCCGGATATCGTCGTCACAATTCGGATAGGCGGTCAGCCCGGGGGCTCGCGTGGGCCGGTTCTTGCCGAGAACGACGGTGGCCCCTTGCTTGGCCAACTCGATCACTTTGCGCAGGGCTTGCGGCGGCACCGTCTCGTCCTCGAGATCGACCACCAGGAGGCGATAGCTCATCCCGTCGGGCAGCACCAGCCGGCCGTCTTTGACCGACAGCCGCTCGAGCAGGACTTGAGTGTTGAGCAGGTCGAAGGTGTATCCCTTGCCCAAGGTGAGCGACGACTTCGCGCTCCAGCGTGCGCCGCGTCCCCAGTGGAGATACGGCTTGTCGCCCGTGTAGACGCAGACATCGGCCACGAACTGCCCCTGGCGGAGCATGAACTGGCAGCGGGCCAGATAGGCCAGGATCGCCCGGCCCTGTTCCCACCAGGTCACGTTCGGGTTGAAATGCGTTCCGGCGAAGTACTCGATCCCGGGCTTGCCGAACTCAACCGGGGAGCAGGTGAAGGTGTGCCAGATGAGCTGATTGATGCCGTCGCAGAAGGCGATGTCGGCGCCCGGCTTGAGGATCGCCGGATAGACCGACCAGTGCGGACGCATGTGGGTGAAGGCTTCGACAGCGGCCAGCGGCTTGCCGTAGATATGGGCGGTCATCGCCGGCGGCCGGTTCATCATCTGGCCGCGATCCCGGACCTTCGGATCCTGGACCCAGTATTCGCCCTGCGGCATGTCGTTCTCGGCGAGGAAGGCCAACTGGTCGCCGTCCTTGAAGCTGGGGTTCTTGCGATCCCACGGCCCGCCCGACTCGGAATGCCACTTCAGCCCGTTCTTGTGGCACAGTTTCTGCAGCGTGCCGTAGCAGTGATTCTTGAAACACTCGGCGAGCGTCTTGTGGTAGTCGCGCAAGAACCGCTCGGTGACCGCCGGGCTCTTGACCGGCATGCCGGCCAGGATCGGCAGATAGGGGCGCAGGTCGTAGGCGCAGGAGGTCTGGAAATACTTGTCGAATCCGAGCGTCCAGGTCGGCGTGGCGCCTTCCCAACTGACGCTGTACAGATGGGTCAGCGTCTTACCGGCCAGTGGGCCCGCGTCCTCCAAGAGGGCCCGGCCCATGCGGTTGAAATAAGCCTCCACCGCGCTCGGGCTGAGAATATCGACGTCGTTTTCATGTCCGGCAATGATCTCGCAGGCAAAGCGGAGCACGGTCCATTGTCCGGCCGGCGCGTCCCAGGCGAGCTTCTGCTGGGCATCGACCTTGTCGGTCAGGTCGACGACCTCGACCGCCGTGGGCGTGCCGCTGGCCGATTTCTCCTGCCGGGCAGCCACCACGGCCACTTCCCAGAAGCGGCCCCACTCTCCGCGTGGCAGGTCGCACGTCACGCGCTTGCCCCCTTCGATTTCGCTCTTAGCCCAGACGAGCTTTTTTGGCGCGTCGTCGCCCACGTTCCACGGGCCGCGCAAAGCCCCGGCGCAACTGCTCAGGTTGACGCTCATCTGGAGCCCCAGCCGGTTGGCCTCGCCCATGGCAAACTTCAACTTCCGCCGCCACTCGGGGCTCATGAACTCCATCGGCGCCGGCGGCGGGGGCGTGTGGTCGTCGTGATACCCGCGCGCGTCGAACATCAACAGCCCACCGGCGCCCTGACGCTTCATCTCTTCCAGGTCGCGGGTGATCGCCGACTCGGTGACGTTGCCATTGACCCACCACCAGTAGACCCACGGCTTGACCTGGTCTGCGGGCTGGCGAAAGCCCTGGTCCAACTCGGCCGCAGCCGACCAGGCCACAGGACACACGAGGAGACAGACGGCCAGACTCAGCAGAAGTCGTCGGAGGTTGCGCATGATTTCGCTCCTTGGGGCAGGTTCGATGGGTCGTTGAGCGCCGTGCACTCGATTCTTGCCCGTGCGCGGCCCGCCGTCCAGAGACCTTTGCCCAACTGCCGCAATCGGGTTAGAAAACGTCGCAAAACGGCAAGCCACCCATCGCCACAAACCCGGCCCCCCAAACTATTGACACCGGGTGGTGCTGGTCCTGACAATAGAGACATCCCCGCCGGGAGTGGTTTTCGGTGCACGCCGAAGGGGAGCCACGCCTGATTGCCTCACGCCTTTAACACAGGACCAAACGTCATGAGCCGAGAAGCCCAGTCGTCGCACGGGAAGCCGCACACCTCCTCGCGTCGGGAATTCTTGAAGTGGAGCGGGACGCTGGCTGCCGGTTCCGCCCTGGCCGGGGTCGCGATTCCTCATGTCCACGCCGCCGAGGACAACACGATCCGCCTGGCCCTGATCGGCTGCGGGGGCCGGGGGAGCGGCGCGGCGGCCAATGCGCTGTCGGTGCCCAATGGCAATACCAAGCTCGTGGCCATGGCCGACCTCTTCGAGCCGCGTCTGAAAACCTCGCATCAGAACCTCACCAAAGAGTTCGCCGACTCAGTCGACGTGCCGCCGGAACGCCGCTTCGTCGGCTTCGACGCCTACCGCAAGGCGATCGACTGCCTGCGGCCCGGCGACGTGGCCCTCTTGACCACCCACGCCGCCTTCCGCGCAGTCCACCTGGAATATGCGATTCAAAAGGGCGTGAACGCCTTCATGGAAAAGAGCTTCGCGTCCGATCCGGGCGGAATCAAGCGGATCATCCGGGCGGGCGAAGCGGCGGAGAAGAAGAACCTCAAGATCGCCGCCGGCCTGATGTGCCGTCACTCCCCGGCCCGCCAGGCCCTGATCCAGAAGATCCGTGACGGCAAGATGGGCCAGATCCAATTGATTCGCGCCTACCGCATGGAACCGGGCGGCCCCATGGCCCCGCGCAATCCCAAGGACAACGAGCTGCTCTCGCAAATCCGCATGGCCAGCCGCTTCTTCTGGACCTCCTGCGGCCGGTTCATCGAACTGATGATCCACCAGATCGACGAGTGCTGCTGGCTCAAGGACGGCTGGCCGGTTGCCGCCCACGGCGTGGGCGGACGGATCGCCAACAGCACCGATTGCAGCGAGAACTTCGACTCCTACTCGATCGAATACACGTTTGCCGACGGCACGAAGGCGATGGTCGTGGGCCGCTACATCCCGAAGTGCTACAACGAATTCGCCACCTTTGCCCACGGCACGAAGTGCGCCGCCCAGTTCTCCGGCAACATCCACGCCCCGACCGTGCAGACCTACAAGGACCAGCGCATCGCGGCCGACAACACCGACTGGCGGTATGGCTATAAGGAGGACCGCGCCTGGTCCACCCGGTTCCGAGGCGCGGAGAGCCCGTGGCAGCAGGAGTGGACCGATTTTCTGGCCGCGATCCGCGCGGACCAGCCGTACAACGAGACCCGCCGGGCGGCCTACTCGAACCTCGCCGCGATCATGGGCCGGGCCGCGGTCCACTCCGGCAAGATCATCACCTGGGACGAGGCGATGGCTTCGAACTTCCAGTTCTGTCCCAACATCGACGCCCTCACCGAGACCAGCCCCGCCCCGGTCCAAGCCGACGCCCAGGGCCGCTACGCCCCGCCGATCCCCGGCCAGTGGACGGAAATCTAGCGGTTACCGTTTTGCCATGACATTCCCGTTTAGCCCCAGCACTTGTGCTGGGCGCCCGATGGATGTCGTGCGCCCCGTTGTATCCGGGGATGGTGAAAGCATCGAAGACCGCCCAGCACGAGTGCTGGGGCTAAACGATCCCGTTCTTGCTCACCGCGACTGGGTGGCATGCCGTCACACGGCGCAGCC
>JBDKTH010001128.1:0-1976 GCA_039680305.1 Thermoguttaceae bacterium
GCGCTGATCTCGCCTGTTCCGGGGACGTCCCCGGTGCGCATGCCATGCTTATGCTCGACGCCTGTGCGCCGTCGTTGGTCTTCGTCGCCGGTAAGCAGGGCGACCTGATCAGCCTGGACACGTTCGACACGGACCTGGGGCCCAAGGGAGCGGCCTCGTTGGCCTCGCAACTTGCCGTACAGCTGAAGCAAGACGGCACCTGTACCTGGCAGGCCTCTTCGGTCCGGGGACGTCAGCAGGCGATGGCGGTGCGGCTACCGGAGCAGGCGAACTCGCTGACGGTTGGCGTGGTTTTCCAGCAGCCCCCACCGTACGAAGCCTCGGCGGATCCGCTCGGAAGGGCCTCGCTTGTGGCCGGCACGCTGGCGTGGGTATGCGCGTACAAGTCCGACGAAAGCCGTAGCCTGCGGGCCCGTCTCGAGCAGTTGCAGGCCGAACTCGAGTCCCTGCGGAATTCCCACGCCGATGCGGTCGCGACGGCCATCGAGGAACGGGAAGAACGGTTGCGGCAACACGAGGAGCATGCCAGCCAATTGCAGGCCGTGATGATGATGGCCGCCGACGGCATCGTTACCGTGGACGAGACGGGCATGATCCAGTCGTTCAATGAGGCGGCGGGTTGGATCTTCGGATACGCGCCCAGCGAGGTGATCGGCAAGCACATCTCCATCCTGCTTCCAGACCCGAATCTGGGAGAGAACAACGATGCTCCAAGCGGCCTTCCTTCGTCTTGCGAAATCACTCCCTTCGGCTCGGGGCGCGAGGTGATTGGGCTTCGCAAGGATGGAACCACGTTTCCCATGGATCTTGCGGTCAGCGAAGTGTGCCTCGGAAGCCGCAAGATCTTTACGGGGATCTTCCGGGACATCACCGAACGAAAGAACGCCGAAGAGGCCCTCCGACGGCTCCACGCCCAGAATGAGTCGATCCTGAATTCGGCCGGGGAGGGGATTATCGGGCTGGACGCCAGCGGCGCCATGATGTTCGTCAACCCGGCGGCGGCGCGGATGCTCGGCTGGGGAGTCGCGGAGTTGATCGGAAAGCCGCTCCACAACACGGTCCATCACTCGAAGCCCGACGGCAGTCCATATCCCGTTGAGGAGTGCGACCTTCTTCGCCAAACGGCCGGACGTACAGCCGTCCCTGTATCCAGCAGCCAAACGTTCTGGCGCAAGGACGGGACGAGTTTTCCTGTGGAATGCACGAGCACCGCGATGCGTGAGGAGGCCGGCGTCGCGGGCTTGGTGCTGACATTCCGCGACATCACCGAGCGAAGGACCCTGGAGTCGCAATTGCGGCAGGCTCAGAAACTGGAGTCGATCGGCCAGCTGGCTGCCGGGATTGCCCATGAGATCAATACACCAACGCAGTACATCGGCGACAACACTCGCTTTCTCCAGGAATCCTTCGAAGAGTTGCACGCATTGCTGACAGTCTGTCTGCGATTGCGAGACGCCTCGCGCAGTAGCGGTGCTCCACCGGCAGTGGCCGAGATCGTCGAGGCCGTTGACCGGGCCGACGTCGACTATCTGCTTGAAGAAATCCCCAAAGCTGTCGCGCAGTCTCTGGAAGGGGTCGAACGCGTGGCCAAGATCGTCCGTTCGATGAAGGAGTTCTCGCATCCCAATGGCGAGAGCTTCCAGGCCGTCGATCTGAACCACGCCATCGAAAGCACCTTGACGGTCTCCCGGAACGAGTGGAAATACGTGGCCGAAGCGGTTACCGAGTTTGATTCCACCTTGCCCTTGGTGACCTGCCTACCGGGCGACAACAACCAGGTTGTCCTCAACCTGATCGTCAACGCCGCTCACGCCATTGAGGAACGGGTGGGAGATGGGGGCAACGGGAAGGGAAGGATCGTCGTCCGCACCCGCCTGGACGGCGACTGGGTGGAGATCCGGGTCGAGGACAACGGCACGGGAATCCCCAAAGAGATCCAGGCGCGGATCTACGACCCCTTCTTCACCACGAAACCC
>JBDKTH010000273.1:0-2592 GCA_039680305.1 Thermoguttaceae bacterium
GCGACCCGGGCGAAATCGCCCACGCTCAACGTGGTCCCCATGCCGAACATGATGATCTGGATGAGCGGGACAACCAGGCCTTTCAGGTCATAGCCAAACCAGACCATGAACGCCTGCGGATAGAACAGCGAGGCACTGACGAAGACGAAGACCCAGGCGGTAAACGCGTAATTGCCGAGCGCCGCGTGAGTCATCATGCCCAATGCGACGCCGGCCAACGCGGCCAACACCGCCGGGCCGAGCACGCCGGGCCAGCCGCCGATACCAGCGATCAACGCACCCAGCACCCCCAACAGGACGGTCAGGCCAGCGCAGTTCCGGACAATGCTCTTCATGGCCGATCAAAGGGCTTTCGTTGTTCCTTGGTTCCTTGTCCCACGGTGTCAGTCGGCCCGGTGAATCCTGGGCCGCCCGCGGCCACAAAGCCGTGGCTGGCGCCAGAACGGTCGGGGCTGACCCAAAACGCGTAAAGCTTACCGTTTTTCAGCGTGAAACGGAACTGGACTGCCCGTCCGGCGAGCGAGGAGAGATCCTCCGCCTTGCGCCAACGGACAGACGCCAGTGTTGCATTGCCCACGACCGGCTCGCAGTTGTCTTGCGTAAATGGCTCGATCGGCCGGCCTGCGTCATCGAGGATCTCCACACGAAGTGTCCCTTCAGGGGCGTCCAGGTTCACGAAAAGGTGCTTGCCCGTGAACGAGACCGGCCGGGTGGTCAGCGTGCCTGGCGTCGTGGACGCGTTCATCGAGGCAAAACCATCGCGGCGCAAGAAGGCCACGCCCGTTGATGCGCCTGCATACATGTTCGCACCCTCCTTGGGCGATACGCCGGAGAACGCACCGTAGTAGAAATAGAGCTTGTCGCCAACCATCAGGCAGCAGCCACCGACACTGTGGATGTATCCCCGTTGCCAGTCTCCGGGGAGCCGCGAAGCGCCGATAAACGTGTCGCGGCAAGTCCGGTCCCAATGGAACCCATCGCGGCTGAATGCGAGTTCGATCTCGGTCAGCTTCGGGTACTTTTCTCGAGCACAGACATCGTTCTCCGGGCCGTAGTGGATGTTCATCAGGCCCAGCATCAGGCTTTCATAGCCCACTGCATCAAGCTTGTAGAGCTGAGTCGGGAACTTGATCTTGGGGTCGGGAAGATCGCGATCATCGGCACCGCACCAGTAAACGGGCAGTTCGGGCGTCCACCGGCTGTCGCGTGCGCTCAAGAAGTCGTCGCTCTCCCAGTAGTCGCGCTGACGCCGGTTGCGGGCCGTGCGAATGCTGAAGACCCACTTCTTCCGGAACGGGTTGTAGAAGTAGGTCGTGTTGTCGCCGAGCGGGCCGGTCAGGGTGCGTTCGGTCCAGTGGATCCCGTCGGGCGAGGTGAGCAGCCGGCCGCCGGCTGGATACGTCTTGCTCCTGGCATAGAGGAACATCTTGAATCGCTCGGCCGGCTCGCGGGTTTCCTGATCGAGCCAAACCGATACCCCGTCGCGACGAAAGTCTTCTCGTGGAGCCACGACCCGATTGGTCCCCTCTACCACGTCCAACTCGGGACGCTGCCAGCGGAGGCCATCGGTACTGGTCGCGTAGGCCGTGCCATCGAACCAGCCGGCGTGGTACCACATCTTGAACAGCTTGTCCTTCGGATCGAAGAAAACGCCGTCGCTGAACGGGCAAGCCACGGGCGCGTGCCCGCCGTTGAGTTCCAAGGCGGTTTCGGGCTTGAGGACCGGATTTCCCTCGTATTTCTCGGCCTTGTGAAACTCGCGTTCGAGCGAGGTCGACGTGATCAGGAAATCGTCGACAAAGAGCTGCCGCCCCACGTCAATTCGAATGACCTTCGGCGGACAGGCCAGGTACGGCACCCGCATCACCTCGCGACTGAAAGGATCAAGATCGTTCGGCGGCCACGCCTTGGGCAGGCGGATGCCGTTGTACAGCAACTCTCCGTCGTTCTCGCTCCACGGTTTGGGCGGCGATCGGTGAAGGGCCAGGCCAGGGCCGAGCAGGAGGACCCATTTGCCGAACTCGAGCTCCTCCCCTTTCGCAACCTTCTTGCCATAGACCAATACCCGGTCGATCGTCGCTCGGCCAAAGAGCTGAAACTCGGGGCAGTCGACGCTCGCGAACCCCTGGGCTCGCAGGGCCGTGGCCTGGTGTGCGGCGCCGGGACAGGTGGGCGTGGGCGACAGCGCGTAGAGCATGCCTGGCTCTTCGCAGACTACTTTCACTTGCTCGATCGGCGAACGAAGGAAGTTCATGCCTGTCAGCAATTTCGGGGATTCAGCCAACACGTAATCCCGATTCGCGAACAGGCGAACTCCCGCGGCGAACGTGTCCACCGCGTATGCCTTTCCCTTCAACACGATCCCCTGCTCTGCGCCTTGAAGCAAAGTGCCCAAGAGCATCGTCCAAAGCACTACGCCAAATCCCGCGAGCTTGGTCATCATGTGCACCATTCTTTCCAGAAAACTACCAATACGAGGTTGCAGCAGAATCGCTGCAATGGGGGAACCTGCTGCCCTCGCAGCGATTGGGGTTACTTGCCCCTACGGCACCAATGAAGGCCCAGCACGCCCAGCAGTGCGCCGAGCGAGAG
>JBDKTH010001246.1:0-8000 GCA_039680305.1 Thermoguttaceae bacterium
ACCATTGAATCCCCAAACCTGGGTGCCATTCAAGAAGCTGGCCCTGCTAGCAGTTGGCAAGGTTACGATCAAGGCCAATCGTCGCGATCGAACTCCTTGTCTGAGAAAGAGTTCGCGATTTTCGAAATGTTCAACGTTTTTGCTCAAATTCAAAACCGACGTGCACGGAAAAGCAAACGCACCGCGCATGGGGGGAAGCCATTGGGTCTCGCACCCCTCTCGCCGAGGGCCCGCGGGTCGCCGGGAATCCAAACGGCCCAGCGGACGTCGATCGCGCCAAGAGGGGAAGAATGAAGGTTCATCTCGCGGAAGCATAGATGACGACAGATTAGGGGGGCTTTGGAAAGCGAGTCGTGGGTCGATGGGCCAGGCGAGTTCTGAAAAGGGCGGGCGCGTTTGGCGGTGGTGACTTGGGAATCCCCGCGATGTGGTGGTGTGCCTGGCCGCCGTTTGTCGCTCGACGTACTGCTGGAAAATGGTTAAAATGCCGCGACTTAACTGGGGCCTATCGTGGCGCAAAGCTAGAAGAGTGCAAAGAGAAACGAAGTTATGGTGAGCTCGATGCGACGAAGGGTCGTGATTACCGGGATGGGGCTGATTAGTCCTGTCGGTAACAGCAAGGAGGCCCTGTGGGATGCGCTGGCCAATGGTCGTAGCGGTGTTGGGCCGTTGACGGCGATGCCGGCCGGTTCGCTGCCCATGTCGATCGCCGCGGAGGCTCGCCAATTCCAAGGGGAAATCGACAACTTCGGGCCCCTGGAAAAAGAGCTCAAGAAATCGCTCCGGAAGGGGCTGAAGGTCATGTGCCGCGAGTGCCAGATGGGGGTGGCCGCCGCCCAGTTGGCGCTTCAAGACTCGCGACTGGTCTCTGGGCAGCTTGACCCGCAGCGCATCGGCATCTCGTTTGGCAGCGACTATATGGTCACCTTGCCCGACGATTTTACGGAAGCGGTCCGCGTTTGCGTGGATGGGCAGGGGTTCGAGTTCGACCGTTGGGCCAAGCAGGGCATGCCGAAAATGTCGCCCCTGTGGCTGCTCAAGTACCTGCCCAACATGCCGGCAAGCCATATCGCCATCTACAACGACTTGCGCGGACCGAGCAATTCGATCACGCTTCGCGAGGCCAGTGCGAATCTGGCGATTGCAGAGGCTTGTCAGATTATCCTTCGCGGCCGAGCGGACGTCATGCTCTGCGGAACCACCGGCACTCGTCTGAGCCCGATGAAAGCGGTTCACGCCGTGCAGCAAGAAGAGGTGGCTTGTGGGGACGGTGATCCGGCTCAGGCCAGTCGTCCCTTTGACTTGAATCGCCAGGGGATGGTCCTGGGCGAAGGAGCTGGCGCGGTGATCCTCGAGGAGCTTGAGACAGCGCGGGCTCGCGGGGCAACGATTTACGCCGAGGTGGTGGGCGGCGCCGGGAGTTCGGCCATCCAGCGGAACCTGGCGGCCTGTCGCGATCTGGCCATGAAGAACGTGCTGGCGGCGGTGCTCAGTCGCTACGCCGGAACGGTTGAAGATATCGGCCATCTGCATGCCCACGGCCTGAGTACCCGCAAGGGGGATCTGGAAGAGGCTCGAGCAATCCATGAGGTCTTTGGAAATCGCGCCAAGCGTCTGCCGGTCGTCGCTGCGAAGAGCTGCTTTGGCAACCTGGGGGCCGGAAGCGGGATGGTCGAGTTGATCGCCAGTGTGTTGGCGTTTGGGCAGGACCGTCTGTTCCGGGTGCTCAACTATGAAACGCCGGATCCTGCCTGCCCGGTAGGGGTGGTCACCAGCGATGATGTGAGCCCGGGCCAGAGCTTCATTAACCTGAGCGTCACGCCTCAGGGGCAGGCCAGTGCGATGTTTGTGCGACGTTTTGAAGGGTAGTGCGATCGAGCCTGCCGCGGGCTTGGTGGTTGAGAATAGGAGGTACGAAGCCTGGGATGGGGCTATCGTTCTCCCTGTTGGTAGCGTTCTTACGGACGTCCTCCGCTTGACGGGGGATAAAACGTAATGCTGGCTTGACACCCTTCGTTCTTATCAGTATCTTTACCAGATTACGTAGCCCACTGATTTGTGGTTGCGCCGTAAGCTTCGGAGTCGTCCTCCCTCTTTTGCGGGGGATGGGATCACGGTGAGCTATTCTTTGCTCGGCGTGGCAGGAGCTGGCGGTTGGCCGCAGAGGAGTGGGTGCCGTTGTGTAAAGAGGCTGCGTTTATCCAGTTTTGTGCATCAAGGACGGGAAACTCCCGGGTGGAGGAAAGCATAAGTCGATGAATCCGAGCGATGTGCTGCGGTATGTTGACACGATCCACCGCGATAAGAATATCGATAAAGAAATCGTCTTCCAAGGGATCGAGGCTGCCTTGGTGACTGCCGCCAAGAAACGCTACGGCGAAGACGCGGAAGTAACCATTCAGATCGACCGCCAGTCGGGGGCGATTTCCGGTTCTCATAACGGTGTTTCCCTGAGTCCGGAGGAAATCGGCGAGCGCATCATGGCTCAGACCGCCAAGCAGGTCATGATCCAGAAGATGCGCGAGGCCGAACGCGACGCCTTGTACGAAGAGTACCTCGAACAGAAAGACCAACTGGTCACGGGCGTGGTACAGCGGTACGAAGGCGGCGCGGCGACGATTCAGTTGCCCAACGTCGAGGCGATCCTCCCTAGGGGCGAGCAGATCCCCGGGGAGTCGCATCATGCGAACGAGCGGGTTCGGGCGACGATCGCTGAAGTCAAGAAGGTGGGGAACCGGGTGAAGATCGTCCTTAGCCGGACCAGTCCTCATCTGGTGGAACGCATGTTTGAACAAGAGATCCCCGAGATTTCCGACGGCGTCATCGAGGTCAAGGCGATGGCCCGCGAGCCCGGCTACCGGACGAAGGTCGCGGTGAGCAGCACGGATCAACGCGTCGACTGCGTTGGGGCGTGCGTGGGGGTGCGTGGCAACCGGATCAAGAACATTGTGGATGAATTGGCCGGCGAGCGGATTGACATCGTTCGCTGGAGCGACGATCTGCAGGTCCTGGTTCCCAACTCCTTGCAGCCCGCGGAAGTCGAGGAAGTGATCCTCTGCCAAATGCTGGGGCGGGCGATCGTCCTGGTCCGCGAGGATCAGTTGTCGTTGGCGATTGGCCGGCGCGGCCAGAACGTCCGCCTGGCCAGCAAGCTCTGCGGCTGGGACATCGAGATCATGACACGCGACGAGCTGGACGATCAGCTCGAGCGGGCGGTGGGTGGCTTCGGCGCCATCGAGGGCGTGGCCGACGAACTGGCCGATCGGCTCGTGGGCGAGGGGTTCCTGTCCTACGACGACCTCTCGGTGATCGAGCCCGAAGACCTGATGGAGATGGGCGAGCTGACCCGCGAGCAAGCGGATTACATCATCGGACAGGCGGAAGCTAAAGCGACGGAAGCCGAGAAGGCCGCCGCCGAAGAACGCCGCCGCCAACGTCAGGCGGAGGCCGCGGGCGAGGGCGAGCCGCGGGGCGGACGTCGGGGACGTGGTGGAGCGACGCGGGCTGCCGAGCAGCCGGCGGCTCCCGTGCAAGAGGAAGAAGCGTCGGTTGAGCCGGCCCTGGATGAACCGGTCTTGGATGAACCGGTCGAGCCCGAGGCCGTCCAAGAGACGTTGCACGACGGGGAAGGCTCGGCCGAAGAAGTCGAGCACAAAGAGTGATGGACGGTGTGTATCTGCGCGATGGTTTCGGGCCGCTGCCGATTCGGCGTGGGTGGCGGGCGAAGAACAAGGAGAACATGCCGATGTAAGGACCGCACAGGTTTTTCAGGTAGACCGGCCTCGGAAAAGCGCGAGGCCGGAACCCAAGGGAGAGAGTCGAGTTGCCCATACGTATTTACTCGTTAGCTAAACAGCTGAAGCTCGACAACAAGGTACTGGTTGAAATCTGTAACAAGACCGGTATCACGGGCAAAGGGTCTGCGCTGGCCAGCTTGTCCGATGAGGAAGTGGCCCTGATCAAGGCCTATCTGAGCGGCGGCGCCAAGAAGACGGGGGCCGCAGGCGGTGCTGCCGATCAAGAGGCGGCGACTGCCACCCGAACGCCAACCGGCCGAGCCGATGTCTCTCTCCCTGGGGCGGTGCGGCGGGAAGACTCTGTCACGCCGGTGTCCAAGAAGGTGCCGGTCCTCGACCGGAAAACGGAAAAGCACGCCAAGGAGGCTCCGGCGGAACCGAAATCGGCGGAGGTCTCCGTCGAGCCGGTCGTCGAAACGCCCACGCCGACAGAAGCACCGCAAGGTCCGGTCGCGCCGGCCTCTGATCAGGAAGTCGCCCCGCCGGTGACCACCGAGCCCGAGATCACGCCGGCCGAGGCCACGCCATCGGCCGTCGGGCCGTCCAAGAAGAAGGCGGAAAAGCCGAAGGCAGAGCCGGCGACGCCGCCGGACACCGCGGCCGAGCTCGTGACTCCGGAAAAGTCCACCGCGAAGGTCGAGAAACCGGAGTCGCCACCGCGGTTGGAACGGCCCGAGCGTCCCGATCGCCCCGAACGCATTCCCCGACTCGATCGGCCGGATCGGTCCGGCCGCGGGAAGGCGGCCAAGCCGGACCGGCCTCAGCGTCCGGAACGCAGTGGGCCCGCCATCAAGCTCGCCCCGATGCCCGTCGTCCAGCAGCCTGTGACGCCGAAGGCGAAGGAGCCGGCGCCGCAGAAACCCGATCTGAAGCTCCCCATGGATGCGATTCGCGCGTCGAAGGCCGGTGGCAAACCGCTTTCGGAGCATCTGCGGAAACAAGAGCAGAAACGCAAAGCGACCGGCAAGAAGGGCGTCAATGAGCCCGTCGCTCCTGAGGCTGCGGGAGAGACTCCTCTCACCCTCGCGGCCAAGGAGCGGGCGAAGCGGGGCGGTCCGGACGCGGTCGTCGCCGAAGAAGAAGGGGCTGGGGGTGGCAGCGTGGGCCTCGGCGGGCGCGAACACCGCCAACTGAAACGCAAACGGGCGGCCACCGCACGTCGCGTGCAGGGCGAGGACGAGGAGACGCCGGCCGTTGTCCGGCCGACGGCTCGTCAGCTTCGCCGCACCGGCTCCGGTAGCACTGCCGCACCGCGAAAGAATAATGTCGTGATTGAACTACCCTGTACGGTACGCAGCTTCGCCGAGGGCCTCGGGTTCACGGTCCAGCAGGTGCTCGGCAAACTGCTGGAACTGGGCGTCATGACCACGATTACGGCCAATCTCGACGCCGAAACAGCCGAACTGCTGGCCGACGCCCTGGGCGTCCAGGTCACCTTCCGCCGGGAGGTCGATCCCGAAGAACAGCTCGTCGCCGCCTTCCAAGAGGAAGAGCAAGCGGAACTGCTCCAACCACGTCCGCCGATCGTGACCTTCCTCGGGCACGTCGACCACGGCAAGACTTCGTTGTTGGACCGGATCCTTGGGCTCAACGTGGTGGCGACCGAAAAGGGTGGCATCACCCAGCACATCCGCGCCTACCAGATCACCAAAGAAGGACGCCAGATCGCCTTTGTCGATACGCCTGGCCATGAGGCCTTCACCGCGATGCGGGCCCGCGGGGCCAACGTCACCGACATCGCCGTGCTGGTCGTGGCTGCCGACGACGGCGTGATGCCTCAGACCGAAGAGGCGATCAGTCATGCCCGCGCCGCAGGCGTTCCGATCGTCGTGGCGTTGAACAAGATCGATCTGCCCGGCGTGAACATCGACCGGATCTTCCAGGAGCTGGCCTCCAACGACCTCCTGCCGAGCGAATGGGGGGGCGACACCGAAGTCGTCCGCACCAGCGCTATCACCGGCCAGGGAATGGACGAGTTGTTGGACACCCTGCTGACCGTGGCCGACCTCCACGAGTACAAGGCGAATCCCGCGGCGCCGGCCACCGGCGTCTGCCTGGAGGCCGAAGTCCAGCAGGGCCGCGGCGTGGTCGCGAAGGTGCTCGTGCAGAAGGGGACGCTCCATGTCGGCGACGTTGTCGTCTGCGGGGCGTCGCACGGCCGTGTGAAGGCAATGTACGACACGCTCACGCCCTATAAGAAGTACAACGATGCCGGGCCCTCGACGCCAGTCAACATCACTGGGTTGGACATCGCCCCGGGCGCCGGCGATCGGTTCTACGTCATGAAGGATATCGCCGAAGCGAGGGAGATCGCCTCCGAACGTGCGTCGCGCACCCATCTCAAAGAGTTGGCCGGCGGGATTGTCCACGTGACCTTCGAGAATCTCCGCGAGCGCCTCGTGGCCGAGAAGAACAAGGCTCAGACGCTAAACATCATTGTCCGTGCCGACGTTCGCGGCTCGATCGAGGCCATCCGCAAGGAGCTCGAGAAGCTGCAGCATCCGGAAGTCCAGATCAAGACGCTCCTGGCCACGGTCGGTGGGATCACCGAGGGGGACGTCCACCTGGCCGACGCGTCGGACGCGGTGATCGTCGGCTTCAACGTGGTGCCCGACGAAAAGGCTCGCGAATTGGCCGATCGGCTCGGCGTGCAGATCCGCCGCTACGACATCATCTACCAGATGACCGCGGACCTGAAGGCGGCATTGGAAGGGATGCTCAAACCGGAACGCCGCGAGGCCGAGTTGGGCCGCGCCTTGGTGTTGCAGACCTTCCATATCAGCCGCGTGGGCACTGTCGCCGGCTGCCGTGTGCTGAGCGGCCTGATCGCCCGCGACGCCCGGATTCGCGTGATTCGCGACAATCGGATCATTGGCGACTACCCGGTCGAGACGCTCCGCCGCGAGAAGGACGACGCGCGGGAAGTCCGGGAAGGGTACGAATGCGGGATCAAGCTGTCCGGCTTCAACGACATCAAGGAAGGCGACGTCCTCGAGGCCTACCGGATCGAGGAGATCCGCCGCACCTTTTAGCGTTTCGCCTGCCGCGGCCTGCTTCCGCTGCGGAGCGGGCCGGGGTGGGGAGTCTACGAGTGAATTGAGGAACGATGACGTCCCGCCGCGCCCAAAAAGTCGCCGAAGCGATCCGCGAAGTGGTCAGCATGGCCATCCTCACGGAGGTCAATGATCCTCGCATCCGGGATGTGACGGTGACCTATGTCGAAGTCACCGGCGATCTGCGCCAGGCCAAGGTCCACGTGTCGATCATGGGAGACGAAACGCGGCAGCAACTCAGCCTGCGCGGGCTGCAGAACTCGGCCGGTTTCCTCCAGGCCAAGTGCGCCAAACGCATCGACATGCGCTACACGCCCCGGCTGGAGTTCTTCCTCGACCAGGGGGTCAAGAAGTCGATCGCCGTTTCGCGAATTCTCTCCGAGGTTCTCCCCCGCGAACCGTTGCCTGAAGACACCGATCAAGACGCCGAGGAGTTGTCCGGCGGCGAAGTTGAGGTGGAACGCCCCGATCGGCCACCCGGTGATTCCACGCCTTCACCGGACCAATAGGATGCTCTATCCGTTGGGGCCGTATATGTCCGTGCGGGCCGACGCCCCGCCGGTCCGCTTGCCACTGTGGATCAGCCCTCCAGCCTTCAATACCAGCAGCCATGTCCTCTCCCAGCCGCAGCGCACAGTTCGCCAAGGTCCTCAAGGTCGTCAAGAAGTACTACAAGCCGGTGGCGCCGGACAGTAATCGTTCGGTGCTGGAACACCTGCTGTTTGCTTGTTGCCTGGAGAACGCCCACTACGATGTGGCCGAAGAGTCGTTTCTGGCGCTGGTCCACAACTTCTTCGACTGGAACGAAGTCCGGGTAAGCACGGTCCGGGAATTGTCGGAGGTAATGGCCCGGTTGCCGGAGCCGGCCGCCGCCGCCACGCGGGTGAAAAACAACCTGCAGAGCGTCTTCGAGGCCAGCTACAGTTTCGACTTGGAAGACCTCCGCAAGCTGAACCTCGGCCCGGCCACGGAACGAATCGCCAAGCTCCGCGGCGCGACGCCGTTCACGACGGCTTATGTCGTCCAGGCTGCCTTGAGCGGCCATTCGATCCCCCTTGACTCCGGGACCCTCAACGCGCTCCGCCTTCTGGACGTGGCCTCCGACGAGGACGTGAAGAACGGCACCATCGCGGGGCTGGAGAGGGCGATT
>JBDKTH010000523.1:0-1720 GCA_039680305.1 Thermoguttaceae bacterium
ACGCACCTCTCCATCCCGCTCACGCTTCACCCACCTGAAACCTTTCTTGGTCCCCGCCCTACCTTACTCTGAGCCTGAGAACCGTCGCACCCTCCAGCCCGCAACTGCTTGACGGTGACCGACCGCGGCGTTATCACTAGGATCAGGGGAGGGGGACGGTGCAACCCATCTCGGCAAGTAATGGCGGGGGAACCGATGCGTCGAACATGGAAACCAACCTGGTATCGTGTGTTGGCGGTTCTGGCCGTCGGGGGCCTCATGCCGGCTTGCGCTGAGGCTGCCGCGCCCGACGTCGGCTATCTCATGACGTGCGACGCGACGGACCGTGTGACCATCCAGTCCGACGACGTCTTTCAACTGGCTAAGCGACTCGCCCGGGCAACGGCCATTCTGCGAGGCAACGACGGACAGTTCGTCGATTCCACGGGCCAGGCAGTCTCGCTCGACCGCTTTCGCGTGATCTGGTGTCACGAAGGCGACCCGGCTCGGCAGCCGGACGTGCTTCGTCAAGGGCCGATGCCCGAGCGGCTCCGCGAGTTCGTTCGTCGTGGCGGAGGGCTCCTCCTATCCGGCACCGCGGCGACCCTGGTCACCCCATTGCAGCTCGACACGGTTCGCGCTCAGGCCAATCGCGCGGGCGATGACTACGGCCAGGCGGGACTCGTGCCCGTGGACCTGGCGCATCCCGCGTTCCGCGATCTGACGCTCGACCGCGGCGTCCTTTGGATGAGCAACGCCGTGTTTCCCGCGTTTGCGCAGTTCAGCCCGGCAGGAAAGGCTGCCGCTGCTTCTGCTCCCAAAAGACTCCTGGCACGAACGCCGGGCGGCCCGGAGATTCCATTGCTGGAGTATGGCCTGGGCCAAGGACGCGTCATCGTGCTGGGGTGGCACGTGGGCCGGCTCTACGCCGACGCGGCCCCAAGGTACCGGCAGAATTTCGAGGGGTTGGTCGCGAATCTCGTCGGCTACTTGGGCGACGCCAAGACGTGGCAGCCGCTGGCCGTGCCGGCCGACGGTTCGCCGCAAGTCGCCAAACCATCGCCCTCCGTGCCGGGCGAGCAATGGCGTTCGCTGGAACTGGCCATCCGCGACCTGATGACAACCTTTCCGGACCGTTATCCTCGTGGGAAAGAATATCTCCAGCGGCTCGCCACCCTGGAAAAGACCCACGCGGAGGCGCTCCGCGTTCCGTCGTCCCCGGGTTCTACGGAGGCCGCGCAGCGGTTGGCCGACATCGCCCGGCAGTTCGACCAGCTTCGCCGCGAGGCGCTTTTGGCCAACCCACTGGTGGACTTCGCGCGGCTCCTGCTGGTCAAGCGTGGGGCAAACAATCTTGGGCTGCCGATGAATTACGCGAGCAATTCGAGCTTGCCGCCGACCGGCTACGATAACGAGATTGACGTCCTTTCGCCCGTCCGCCCCGATGGGAAGCTCGCCAAGCTCTATCGCCCGGAAGAAGGCCGGTTTGTCGGCGATCTGGAGCTTCACTTCGACGCCGATCGGATGCTCTTTTCCATGCCGGGCTCCCACGACCGGTGGCAGGTGTCTGAGATCCGCGCGGACGGCTCCGGCCTGCGCGAACTGCCGTTAGTGCGCGAGCCCGACGTGGACAATTACGACGCCTGCTATCTGCCCGACGGCCGGATCGTCTTCGGCTCGACCGCCTGTTTCACGGGCGTTCCTTGCACCAACGGCAGCGACCATGTCTCCAACCTGTACC
>JBDKTH010000358.1:0-8608 GCA_039680305.1 Thermoguttaceae bacterium
GGCAAACCGCGGAAGGGCCCTCCCCTCTGAAAGCCTCACCCCGTCTCGACGGTCGGATGCTCGGCCACTCCAAGGTGCGGGGTCACAATGGGAGTGGTCAGTGGCGAGCGAACGGGAGCCTCTTGCCGAACCACGGGAAGCTTCAGGGTAAACGCGGTTCCCTTCCCCACCGTGCTATCGACCCGGATCCGCCCGTGATGGGCTTCGATAATGTCGCGGCAGAGCGACAAACCCAAGCCTGTGCCCCCTTTGCCGCTGGAGTCCGGCCCACTCTTGGTCGTATAGAACGGCTCGAAGATCCGCGGCAGTTTTTCGGCGGGAATGCCACAGCCGTAGTCGCGGACCACAAGGTCGACCGTGTCGTTTTCCTCATCGTGGAGGATCTTGATGAGCAGTCGCCCACCACCCGGCATGGCCTGACGCGCATTGATCAGCAGATTGAGCAACACCTGTTGGATCTGGTTGCCGTTGACGCGAGCTTGCGGCACCGGCTTGAACTGCTTTTCCACGGTGATGCGATACTTATTCATCTCCCGTTCGAGCAGCACGAGGGTGTCTTCGATCAACTGGACCAGGTCGGTCGGCTCTTGCCCGGCGGCCCGATTCCGCGCGATCCCCAACACGCCATTGGTGATTTTCGCGGCGCGGTTGGCGGCGGTGAGGATCTTTTCAAACGCCTTATCGCGCGACGCGGCATCCTTATGCCGCATGCCGAGCTTCGCGTAGTTGATGATGGTCATCAACACGTTGTTGAATTCATGCGTCGTCGTACTGACGAGTTCCCCAAGGGCGGTGAGCTTCACCGCCTGGTTAAGCTGTTCCTTGAGGATCTCGACTTGTTGTTGAAGATTCGGCCCGTCCGAGGTGCCACCGGTAGCCACTGCTTGCTCCGTTTCTTTGTCGTAGTCCCTGAACCTTCCAAGCCCCCAGGGAACGCCAGATTCGCCGCTTTATCCAATCAGGGCCAGTCTCCCGGGCTTGCCGGAAGCCTGTGCCTTAACCCTAATCAGCTGAATGGTTTAAGTCCCCTCTGACCCTATCGTCGAAGATGCCTCGGCAACTGAAACCCAAGCCGTTATAATCCGCCGACCATCGTGGTTCAGCATGGACGCTGGCGATTTGGAGAAGCTGGGATGCACACAGTCGATTTGCTCGGCGAGGCCGTCGCGTTGGCCGAACGCCTCGGCTATCGGATGCGGCAGGAATGGCTCGGCGGCAACGGTGGCGGTGGTTGCGAGCTGAAAGGCCGCAAGTGGCTCTTCCTCGACCTTGCCCTTGGGCCCGCCGATCAACTGGACCAGGTCCTCGACACCCTCCGCCGAGAGCCTCAGGCGATGTCGCTCACGATGCCGTCGTCGTTGCGAGAGCGGCTGCTTGAAGAACGTGGGGCGAAGGGCGTGAAGCGCACGGCGTAAGGCGAGGGGCGAGGTGACGACCGAGCCATTCCTACGCCCGGCGCCCTACGCTCCACGTCCTACTTGTACAGCCCCTGCGTCGCAATATACATCTCCACGGCCCGGGGAGTCTGGTAGCGGATGCTCCGTCCGGCGGCGACGCGGCGGCGGATCTCGGTACTGCTCAGGCCAATCTGGGGCATTTCGACCTGATACTGCCGGAACAAATCCAGTCGCTCGGACGCGACGAGCCCGGCCAGAGTGCTGTAGTCGAGTTCATCCACCCCAGGACGGCGTACGGCAACCGGGATCGCGAGCTGACAGATCTCGGCCGCCTCGCGCCAGTGGTGCAGGTCGTGGAGCATGTCCGCGCCGACCAGGAGGAACAGTTCCCCTTCCGGATCCTGCTGCCGGTAGTGGCGCAGCGTATCCACCGTGTAGCTGACCCCGCCCCGATCGACTTCATACCGGCTAACGACAAAGTGTGGATGCCCCGCGATGGCCAGTTGAAGCATTTCGATTCGTTGTTCGGCCGGCGAAAGCTCCCGATCCTGCTTATGGGGCGGCACGGCCGCCGGCAGGAACACGACCTGATCGAGTCGGGCCTGCTCGCGACAGTACTCCGCCAAAAGGAGGTGCCCCAAATGAACGGGGTCAAACGACCCCCCGAATAGTCCCAGACGCATGGTTTTTCGTTCTCAGTTGCACGGGCTCGCACAAGTCACGGCACTCGGGTTATGGTAGCGGGGATAGAGGACAGTGGATAGTGGATCGAAAAACCGCTTGCGGCTTAGCCTTCCCAATGTGTCATCTTCGCTAGCTGAATCCCGGGTGCGCCACTGTAGCCAGCCGAGAGACCTGATAAAATGTACAGTAGGGAGCCCGGATGCCAATTCGGCGCGGGCTAGGTAAAAAGCGATGTGTGCCATCGCTCGCCCCCCCTTCCGAAGAGGAAGACCGGGGAAGATGGTACGTTGAGGAGGCTAAGCCGCAAGCGGCTGTTTTCGCCCAGTTTCCACCATCCACGATCCGCCCATGTCCGATCATCAACAGAGCCTCTTCAGCCACGAGCCAGATCCTTGGCAACAAGACGACCAGTCCGAGAAGCTGGTGGCCACGGTGGTCTTTGCCGAAGGGCCGGGCGGGGAGTTCGATTATCTGGTGCCGGACCGGATGGCGGGCAAGGTCGAATTGGGGCGTCGGGTGCTGGCTCCGCTGGGACGGTCGAACCGCGCCCTGACGGGCTACTGCGTCAAGCTGGAGACAAAGCCCGTCGGCCAGCGGCCGCTAAAGCCCCTGCTCGACATCCTCGACCTGCGCAGCCTGGTGAGCCCCTTGATGCTTCAACTCACCCATTGGATCGCCGGGCATTATCTGTGTGAGTGGGGGCAGGTGCTGGATGCCGTGGTTCCGGCCGGGGTTCGCGGCCAGGCGGGCACGCGGATGGCGACGGTGTTGACGGTCGCCCCGGAGGTCGTTGGCCAGATCGACCGGTTGAACCTTCCGGAAAAACAGGCCAAGGTGCTCAAAGTCCTCGCGGCGGCCGGCGAGCCGCTGACGGCCGGCGACCTTGGCCGGGCAGCCAAGTGCACCCCGGCCCCGATCACGGCCTTGCGCCGCAAGGGGCTGATCCTCGCCCGCACGCAACGGCTCCAAACCACGCAACGGGAGATTGAGCCGGAGGTCGTCCCGCAGCACGACCTGAAGCTCAACGACGACCAGAAGGTCGCCTTCCAGACGATCCTCAAGGCGATCCATGCGCGCGAGCACCAGACGATCCTGATCCATGGCGTAACCGGCAGCGGCAAGACGGAGGTCTACATTCAGGCGATTGAGGAGGCGGTGCGGTTTGGACGCCAGTCAATCGTGCTGGTGCCGGAAATTGCCCTGACCCCTCAGACCCTGGAACGGTTCCGCGCGCGGTTCGAACACGTGGCCGTCCTGCATAGCCACCTGAGCGATGCCGAGCGGCATTGGCAGTGGCAGCGGATCGCCGAGGGGAACGTGCAGGTGGTGGTGGGGGCTCGCAGTGCGATCTTCGCCCCAGTCCCACACCTCGGCCTGGTGATCCTCGACGAGGAGCACGAATCGACGTTCAAACAGGATTCCGTGCCACGCTACAACGCGCGGGACGTGGCCTTGGTTCGCTGCCGCACGGAAAAAGTGCCGCTGGTGCTCGGCTCGGCCACGCCTTCACTGGAGAGTTGGCATCGCGCGAAAAGCGGCGAGTACCGGCTGGTCGAAATGCCGCGCCGCGTGCTGGGACGGCGGCTGCCGAGCGTCGATACGATCGACCTGCGCACCGACCTCCACTCGAAGACGAGCCGGGGGAGCATCAGCCGGCAGTTGCACATGGCCATGAATACGGCGCTGACCGACGGCGGCCAGGTGATCCTGCTGCTCAATCGCCGCGGCTTTGCCACGCACATCCAGTGTCCGGCCTGCGGCGAGGTCGTCCACTGTCCCAACTGCGAGATCGCCCTGACGCATCATCGCACCGAAGAGATCGCCCTGTGCCACTACTGCGACTACCAGGTGCCGGCCCCCACGGCCTGTCCGAAGTGCGGGTTTGCCGGGATTCGCTACAGCGGCCAGGGCACACAGCGATTGGAAGCCGAGGTCCGCGCGCGGTTCGCCAACTACCGCTGCCTGCGCATGGACACCGACACGATGCAGGGGGCCCACAGTCACGAAAAGGCCTTGGCCGCCTTCCGTAGCGGCGAGGTCCAGATCCTCGTCGGCACGCAGATGATCGCCAAGGGGCTCGACTTTCCCAACGTCACCCTGGTCGGCGTGATCAATGCCGACACGGCCCTCCATCTGCCCGACTTCCGCGCGGCCGAGCGGACTTTTCAGCTGGTCACGCAGGTGGCTGGGCGCACGGGCCGCGGGGAGAAAGGGGGCCGGGTCCTGGTCCAAACCTACAACCCCGAGCATCCGGCGATCGTGGCGGCCACGCGGCACGACTACGCGGCGTTTGCCGCCGAAGAGATGCCCATGCGTCAGATGCTCTCCTACCCGCCGTTCTCCTCCATGGTTCGGGTCGTCGTGCGGGGACCGGTGGAGGAAGTGGCCAAGGAGTTTGCCGCCCACATCGGCCAGCAGTTGAGCGCCGCGATGGCGGCCAGCCAGCCGGAGGCTCGAATCCTCGGCCCGGCCCCTGCCCCGTTCAGCAAGTTGCGGGGGCTGTATCGTTTCCAGATCCAGCTCCAAGGCCCCGACGGCCCCAAGCTGCGGCAAGTGACCCGGCAGGTGACGGCCGAGCTGCGGCCGCCGGAAGACGTCCAGTGGATCGTGGATGTCGACCCGCTGGAGATGTTGTGAGGGGGGAGAGGAGCAAGCGGTTTGGGGGAGTGTACATCGCGAAGAGACAAGCGGATCGCCCAGTCTACTCACGCCCCACGCTCCACGCCCCTACATCTCCTCGCTCCGCTCTCCCTACTCTCCACATTCCCTATGGCAGCCCGGATGCAATTTCCGTAACATATAGGGGTTAGGATCACTCCGCTCTTCAGTCTGTGTTGCTATGTCCTATCGGTCGTTCACGCGCATCTTGGGGGAGACCAGCCTGGAACTGAAGTGTCTGTTCCTGTTTGGCCTCTTCCTGCTCCTGGTTATCACCGTCAGTTTCCTCCTCTACTGGCGGGTGACGGGCGATCTGATCGACCGCCAGAATCCCCTGACGGCTCGGCTGTTAGTCGATCAGGTGATGCTCATCAAGCACTGGAAGGGCATGGAGCCTGAAGAGCGTTTTCAGAATTACATCCAGGACTTCACCACGAAGCTGAGCAAGCAGGAGTACAAGTGGCGGATCATCCTCCGACCGGACGATAAGCCGGCGCCTGACAAACCGGACCTGGGCCCGCCCACCGACACGTTCGAGAAGAAACTGGTCGAGACGTTCATGAAGTACCGCCCCGGCGATACGACCGATCCGAAGTTGTACGACTGGGATTATCGCTTCACGAACAATGAGAACGAGTATCAGTACTACCAGGCGATCCGGATGCAGCGTTCCTGCGTCGTCTGCCATGGCTCGCTCCCCGGCCGAACGGGGTTTGACCCGACAGGGTCCGGGATCGCGGCCACGGGCGGGGACGAGCGCATGACCCCCGGCGACCTGAAGGTCGTCGTCCAGGTGTCGATCCCCAACAAGGCGACCCGGGAAGCGGTCGCCTGGTTTTGGAACACGTTGTTGGCCGTGGCGATCATCACCGCATTTCTGGCCATGATCGCCTTCTACATCACGATCCACTACGTGATCGTCCGGCCGCTGCAGCACCTGCGCTACGTGAGCGACGCGATCAGCCACGGGAACATCAATCTCCGGGCGGAGATCTACACGGGCGACGAGTTCGAGTCGCTGGCCATCGCCTTTAACCGCATGCTCCGCCACCTGGTCACGATCCAGGACGAACTGCGTCAGGTGAACGCCAGCCTCGACAGCAAGGTCGACGAGTTGGCCCAGGTCAACATGCAGCTCTACGAGATGAACCGCGTCAAAAGCGACTTCCTGGCCACGATGAGCCACGAGCTGCGCACGCCGCTGAACAGCATCCTCGGCTTCAGCGACGTGTTGGGCTCGATCGCCGCGCTGGACGACAAGCAGAAACGCTACGTCCAGAACATCCAGAAGTCGGGGCGGATGCTGTTGGACATGATCAACAACATCCTCGACCTGGCGAAGATCGAGAGCGGCAAGATGGAGATCCGGCTGACGGACTTCAACATCGCCCAGGTGATCGGCGCCCAGTGCGACATGGCCCGGCCGCTGACGGAGAAGAAGAACATCGACCTGGAAGCGCTGATCGCGCCGAACCTGCCGCCGATGCAGCAGGACCAGGCCCGGGTCCAGCAGATCCTCAACAACCTGTTGTCCAACGCGATCAAGTTCACGCCCGAGGGCGGGCGGATCAAGGTCACCGCCGAACGCGACAGCCGCAGCGATCTGGTGATGAAAGTGATCGACACGGGCGTGGGGATTTCCGAGGAAGACCAGCAGTTGATCTTCGAGAAATTCCGCCAGGGGCAGACAGCCATGCCCGGCGGCGACGCCATGACCCGGGAGTATTCCGGCACGGGTCTGGGGCTGTCGATCGTCAAGGAGCTCTGCAAGCTCCTCGACGGCGAGGTTTCCGTGGAGAGCGAACTGGGCACGGGCAGCACGTTCACCGTGCGACTGCCCTGGCAACTCCAGCGCCAACCGCGGCTCGACTCGCCGCTGGTGGCCACCTTCGAGGAATTCGGCAAGCCGCGGGTCGATCTGCCCCACCAGTCGCCGAGCGACTCGCTGCCGGCCACGAGCGGCCCGGCAGCCGGGCGTGCTTCGTAGTCAGATTGAATCACCAACTCGGAGCCGGGGCGTGCCGCCCCGCTCTAATTCGGGGCGACACGGCCTGGCTCTGACAGGGCTCACTACGGCTTCTTGACCTTCAATTCCAGGCTCTTGGTCTCGCCGTTCACTTCGATCTCAAGCGGGGTCGTATCCGGCGCTGCGTACGACTTCGGCACGGCGTTGGTCTGGTTTTCCCGTTCGTCAAGGCTGACCACCACGACCTTGTGCTTGCCGACGACCAATCCATCGTCCGCCTTGTGGCTAGTGACGGAAGCAAAGGTGCCGTCGGCCACATTGAGATACGTCATGCCCGGTCGGGGATGCGTCGCAGCGTTGACCATTTCGACTTGTGGGACGAACTCCACGCGGATCTGCTTGGCCGGGATCACCGAGCCATCCTCGTAGGTCACCTTGCCACTGACCGGGATCATCGTGAACGGCTCCTTGCTGCAGCCAAGGCCTCCGATCAGCACGATCCCGCCGAACACGGCCAGGACCATCCCCCTCTGTCGCACATCGCTTGTCCGAAACATCTCCCCCTCCGACGCTGGCCCAAACCACAGGTTGCCGCAAAAAAACGGACGTTAGCCTGTATTGTGAGCGTGGCCGCCGGCCATTGTCAAGCAGAAACGGGACGGTCGCACGCGGCCGTCCCGTTTCGAAGTATCCTGACAATCCGAGCGTTTAGTGGTCGCAGCCGAAGTCGCAATCCATGCCCAACCGCGTTTTCAGTTCCTCGAACTCGGACGCGTACTGGTCGCTGGAGGAATGGACGTGCTCGGCTTCGGTGATGAACTTCATCTGGTCATTGCAGCGAACCGAGTGACTGCCGAGCGCCTGCTCGAACTCGCCCAGTTGCTCGCCATAGACGATCAGCAGCTTGTGCTCATCGAACTGGACCTCCTGGGGGATGCCCGGATTGAGCACGGCGATGCCCGTGCAGCCGTCGTTCATCAGCAGCTCCTCGAAGTCGAGGAGGATGCTCTTGAGCACCGGCATGTCGATATGTTCGCGATAGAGGTCCTCGTGGCCCTGGCGGCCACGGTTGTGGCTGGTCTCGAGGACCACGTCGACCGTCGATCCCAGCGGATCGATCACATCCAAAAAGGCGTCGAACAGGTCTTCTTTGGAGACGGAGGCCATCAGCACGGGAACGCTGGTGCGGCTCTCTTCATCGCGATAGGAGTCGTGGCGGTAGCCCTGGCAGGGAACCACCTGCAAATCGTAGGAAGGCCGGATCGCCTCCGTCAGGAGGAAGTCGCCATAGCGCGACACGCCCAGATGCGATTCGAGCTCCTCTTCGCTGAGCCGTTCGAAGCTGCTGGTGCCGACGGGCATCGAGCCGTCGCGGAAGACATTGCGGAAGAATCTTTTCAGGAAGCCCATTATTGCTCTCGAGTCTCTTGGGGCAAACCGGGTTTGCAGTCCTGGAGCGGCCGCGCCACGTGGGGCGCCGCTGTCCAACCGTAGGTCACACGCAAAGCATTTCCTTCTCTCTTTGTGGCGACTGGCCATCCCCGGCCCAAACCGAACACCGTACAGGCGGCAGCATCGTTCTTCCTGTCACGCCTGCTACCACCGGACCTCGCTACATCATGCCCCTTTTCTCCATGTTTCCACTGGGAAACATGCTGGTTGCGGGGTCGTTCTACGGTAATCTAGCACCAGAAAAACGGCGTGCGTCGCGGAAAAGCGAGCGGAGCCAAAACAGGCCTCCGACCGACGAGAAGGCATGCCGAGAAGGCCGGCTGTGCCTGCTGCAAAGGCCCCGCCCCCCGGCCTCAGGCCTTCCAACCTCCGACGAAGCCACCAGGAACAGTGGTTCGTATTCCCACCCCAGGCCTCTCGCTCTGCTTGATCGAAAAGGTTTATACTGAGG
>JBDKTH010000272.1:0-11065 GCA_039680305.1 Thermoguttaceae bacterium
GAAGCGGAGGAGCCGGATCCCGTGGCGACTCCTGAAATCGGCCGGCTCCAGGCGGTGGCCGCCGAAGAGGAGGTGAGCGAAGCGGTCCAGTTCATCGGCCGGCGCGGACGCGACACGTTGAAGTACTACTACAGCGCGGCCGACGTGTTCGTGACCACGCCCTGGTATGAACCGTTTGGGATCACCCCGGTGGAATCGATGGCTTGCGGCACGCCGGTCGTCGGCTCGGCCGTGGGCGGGATCAAGTTCACCGTCCGCGATGGCGAGACGGGCTATGTCGTTCCCGCAAACAATCCGATCCTGCTGGCCGACCGCATCGCCCATCTCTACGAGCATCCCAAGCTGCTCAGCGTGTTCAGCCGCCAGGCGATTCGCCGGGCCAATGACTTGTTCACCTGGCAGAAGGCGGCCCAGTCGATGGCCGCAGTCTATGAGGAAGTCGGCACCGGCACGCACCCCGATCGCCTCCGACAGCACGATCAGTATGCCGTGATCGAGCGGGGGTTCGAGGGGGTGGTCGAGGCTTTTGAAGAATCGCGGCGACGTCTGGCGCCGGCGATCCTCGAAGCGGCCGAGGCCCTTTCGACCTGTTTCACGCGGGGCGGCAAGGCGATGGCCTGCGGCAACGGCGGCAGTGCGGCCGATTCGCAGCACTTCGTGGCCGAACTGGTCGGCCGTTTCAAGTACAAGGACCGCCCCGGGCTCCCCGCCCTGGCTTTGAACGCCGACTCCTCGTTCCTCACCGCCTGGTCCAACGACGTGGGCTACGACAACGTCTTCGCCCGGCAGGTCGAGGTCTTCGGACGCAGCGGCGACGTGCTGTTGGGGATCAGTACAAGCGGCCAATCGCGAAACCTGATACAGGCCTTCGAGGTGGCTCGCAACCAGGGGCTGGTCTGCATCGCGTTGGTGGGCGGCACGGGCGGCGATCTGCGCCAGTTGGCCCATATCCCGATCGCCGTTCCGTCGAACAGCACTCAGCACATCCAGGAGGTGCAAATCTTCCTCTTGCACCTGCTCTGCGAACTGGTCGAAGAGCGGATTCACGGCGGCGGCAAACCGCCGCCGGCGTTGCACTCCGGCGGGACCTCGCGACGCAAGCGAACCCGCCAGCGCGGCCAGCCGCGTTCCGGCGATACGGCCGTGATGGAAGAATGAGCGTAGTTCCCTCTCCCAATGGGATGTGACGAACAAGATCGGTCATGAAGTAGCACCGAGTGAAGCAGAATGTCGAATGTCGAAAAGCAAAATGACGAAGGAATGCCGAAAAGACAAAGCCCGAAAGGGATGTCGCCGTGTAGCCTTTGGTCATTTGTGCTTCGTCATTCCTTCGACATTCGACATTCGACATTCTGTCTGTTTTGTTACGGTAACCATTAGCACCGAGGAGGACCAAACCATGGAGGAACTCAGCGGACGCGTAGCCCTGGTGACAGGCGGCGGCGCGGGACTGGGCGGGGCGATCTGCGACTGCCTGGGCCAAGCCGGGGTCACCGTGGCGGTGGCCGACGTGCGTAGCGATCTGGCCCAGAACGTGGTCAAACGGATCGAGCAGGCCGGCGGCCGGGCCATGCCGCTGGAACTGGACGTCAGCAGCGAGGAGCAGGCCCGGCAAGCCATCGTGCGGGTCGTCGACCAGTTCGGCCGGCTCGATATCCTGGTGAACAACGCCGGGGTCGACGTCACCGTGTCGATCGAGGAACTGGCCGTCCCTGACTGGGACCGGATTCTCCGGACGAATCTCTACGGGCCGTTCATGCTCTCGAAGTTCGCCCTTCCCGTGATGCGGGGGCAGGGCGGGGGACAGATCGTCAACATCGTATCCACGGCCGCCAAGCGGGCCTGGGCCAATGCGGCCGCCTACCACGCCAGCAAGTGGGGCCTGTTGGGCTTCACCTACGCGTTGCACGTCGAGGGGCGCAAGGACAAGGTTAAAGTCACCGCCGTGATCGCAGGCGGCATGCGCACTGGGTTCCTCCTCGATCGTTTCCCCGATATCGACCAGGAGACTCTGCAGGACCCTCGCAATGTGGCCGAAGTGATCCGCTCGGTCCTCGTGCAGCCGGCCGAAACGGTCGTCCCCGAAGTGATGATCCTGCCGATGCGGGAAACCTCCTGGCCGTGATGAATGAAGATGACCGCACCTGCTGTATTTCTGGACAAAGACGGAACGCTGCTCGAAGACGTGCCGTACAACGTCGCCCCCGACCGCATGCGCTGGGCGCCCGGGGCGGAAAACGCCCTGCGCATGCTCGCCGAGGCGGGATTTCGGCTGGTCGTGGTCTCCAATCAGTCGGGGGTCGCCCGCGGTCTGTTCGCCGAGGAGGCCTTGGTTGACGTGCGAATGCGGTTGGCGGAGATGTTCCAGGCGATCGGCACATCGCTTGCGGGCTTCTACTACTGCCCGCACTATCCCGAGGGGAAGATCCCGCCCTATGCGAAGCCTTGCGGCTGCCGCAAACCCGCGCCGGGCCTGATCTCCCGTGCGGCGAGTGAGCATCAGCTTGACCTCGGCCGGTCGTGGATGATCGGCGACATTCTCGACGATGTGGAAGCCGGACGCCGGGCCGGGTGTCGGACGATCCTTTTGGACAATGGCCACGAGACCTTGTGGCAGCTCACGCCGGAGCGGATTCCCGACCGCCTTGCCCGAGACCTGGCCGATGCGGCGAGGATTATCACGTCATGCGGAGGATGTGCATGAATAGCGATTTGCCTTCCATCATCCAGGGATTCCGCGGATTGCGAGTGGTCGTCGTTGGCGACGCGATGCTCGACAGCTACTTGGAGGGAACCAGCAACCGGATCTGCCGCGAGGCGCCCGTGCCGATCGTCAACTTGGCCGATCGCAAGGATGTTCCGGGCGGGGCAGCCAACACGGCGGTGAACCTTCACGCCCTTGGCGCCCAGGTGGCCTTCCTGTCGGTCGTTGGCGACGACGGGGAAGGACAGCGCCTGCGTTGGGCCCTGGAGGACTATGGCCTGTCGACCGAGCACGTCTTGCCATGCCCGTTCCGCTCCACGTTGGCCAAGAACCGGGTCGTGGCCGGAGGGCACATGCTGGTCCGCCTCGACCAGGGATCGACCGATCCGGTGGACGCAAAGACGGAGCAGGAACTGATCAACCGCCTGATCGACCTGATCGCCGAGACCGAGGCGGTGGTCGTGTCGGACTACAGCTATGGCGTGCTGACGCCGCAGTTGATCGACGCCCTGGCCCGTTTGCAGCGGCGACGGCGGCGCGTGCTGGTCGTCGATTCGCGGCATCGCCTGACGGCCTACAAGAAGCTGAACGTGACGGCGGTCAAACCGAACTACGAGGAGGCGATTCAACTGCTGGGGTTGTGGGAAGAGCTAAAGGGCTCCAGTCTCCGAACGGAAAAAATCCTTCTGCACGGCAATCGAATCTTGGAGCTGACCGGAGCGAAGGTGGCCGCGGTCACGTTGGACACCGAGGGGGCTGTGATCTTCGAACGCGGCAGCCCGCCCTATCGCACCTATGCTCAGCCGACGCCGCAGAGCCGGGCCGCCGGAGCAGGCGACACGTTCATCGGAGCCTTGACCCTCGCCTTGGCCGCCGGCGCCAGCACACCCGATGCGGCCGAAGCGGCCTCGGCTGCGGCGGCCGTCGTCGTGGCCAAGGATGGCACGGCCATCTGCTCGGCCACGGAACTGTTGGAACGGATTTCCGCCCAGGGAAAGTTCGTCCCCGACGTCGGTCAGCTCGTCGCCCTGTTGGATTCCTACCGGCAGCGAGGCAAGCGGATCGTCTTCACCAACGGCTGCTTCGACATTCTCCATCGTGGACATATCACCTATCTGAATCAGGCCAAGGCGTTGGGCGACATCCTCGTCGTGGGCGTCAATACCGACGAGGGCGTGCAGCGGCTCAAAGGGCCGGAGCGGCCGATCAACACCCTTGAAGACCGTGTCCACGTGCTGGCCGCTCTGAGTTCGATCGATCACCTAGTCGCCTTTGGCGAGGACACGCCATGCGAACTGGTCCGCCATGTCCGGCCACACGTGTTTGTCAAAGGGGGGGACTACACGCGCGAACGCCTGCCCGAAGCGACGCTGGTCGAAGAGTTGGGAGGGGTGGTGAAGATACTCCCCTTCCTCGACGATCGCTCCACCACCCGGATCATCAAACGGATTCAACACAACGACGGACCGGCGACCGACGTCAGGTCCAAGCGACAAAGGAGGCCCAATGGCAAGGGCGGCATGGGATCAAGCCGAAAACGTCCTCTGCGCTAGACTGGACACGCTCGGCGATGTGCTGATGGCCACGCCGGCGATCCGCGCGCTGGTCGAGACGAATCCGGCCCGGCGAATCACGCTCCTCACCTCACCGGCGGGAGCGGAAGTCGCGAGACTCGTGCCGGAGATCGACGACGTGATCGTCTACGACGCGCCATGGATGAAGGCCACCACGCTGCGGAGTGATAGTGGCCCCGAGTATGCCATGCTCGAGCGACTCTATCAGTGCCACTTCGATGCGGCCGTGATCTTCACGGTCTACAGTCAGAATCCGCTTCCCAGCGCGATGCTCTGCTATCTCGCCGATATCCCTTTGCGATTGGCCTACTGCCACGAGAACCCCTATCAACTGCTCACCGACTGGATTCCCGATCCCGAGCCGGCCGAGTTCATCCGCCATGAAGTTCAGCGGCAGCTCGACCTGGTGGGCATGATCGACTGCTACGCCAACGACCCGCGGCTGTCGTTGTGCCCGACGCAAGGCGCGAAATACCGGGTCCAGCAGATGCTCGAAGAGCTGGGCGTGGACGGCCGTGCGCCCTGGCTGGTGATGCACACGGGAGCCACCGCCCCTTCACGCCGCTATCCGGGCGAGCGGTTCGCCGAGGCGGCACAGCAACTGACCGAAGCCCATGGCTTTCAGGTCGTGTTCACCGGGGTCGAAGCCGAGGAGCCGTACATCGGACGGATCCGCCATGCGATGGACGCTCGCTCGTTTTCGCTCGTCGGTCGACTGAACCTGGACGAGATGGCGGCCCTCCTGGCCGAGACCCCGCTGTTGATCTCGAACAACACCGGACCTGTGCACATGGCCGCCGCCGTGGGCACGCCCGTGGTCGATCTCTATGCCCTGACGAATCCTCAGCACACGCCTTGGCAGGTGGCCCATCGAGTTCTCTTTCACGATGTCCCCTGCAAATACTGCTACAAGAGCATCTGCCCGGAAGGGCATCACGACTGCCTGCGCCGGGTCGCTCCCGCGCAGATCGTGGCGGCTGCCTGCGAACTGCTGGGCCGCGCGCCGGTCTCCCTCTCCGCCACCCCGGGACAGCCATGAGCCACGACGTCGACATCCTGATCCCGACCTATCGCCGGCCGGCGCCCCTGGCGGTTACGCTGACGAGCCTCTGTGCGCAGACGCTTCCCCAGTTCCGCGTCGTGGTCTCCGATCAGACCGAGGACGGCGATCCGCTTTGCGCCGACGAGGTGCAAGCGGTCGTACGGTTGCTGTGGGTCCAAGGCCGGCCCGTCGAACTCCATAAGCACCTGCCGCGTCGTGGCATGGCCGAGCACCGCCAGTACCTTCTCGACGAGGCCAACGCCCCCTACGTGCTCTTCCTCGACGACGACCTGATCCTCGAGCCCGACGTGGTCCAGATGATGCTCGACACGCTCCAGGAGGAAGGCTGCGGCTTGGTGGGTTGCGGGTTGATCGGGTTGAGCTTCCTAGACGACGTTCGGCCCCAGGAACAGCAGATCGAATTCTGGGAGGGGCCGATCCGTCCGGAAGAAATCCGACCGGGAACGCCCGAGTGGGAGCGATACCGGCTCCACAATGCGGCCAACCTCTACCACCTGCAAGAGCAACTCGGCCTGCCACGCTTTCCGCACGCGGGCGCAAACGGCAAACCGCGGCGTGTGCTCAAGTACCGCGTGGCCTGGGTCGGCGGCTGCGTGATGTACGATCGCGCGAAACTCTGCGAGGTTGGCGGCTTCGGCTTCTGGCGCCAGTTGCCCGTGGAACACTGCGGGGAAGACGTGCTGGCCCAGCAGCGCGTGATGGCCCGCTACGGCGGCTGCGGCCTGCTGCCCAGCGGCGTCTATCATCAGGAGCTTCCGACAACGCTCAAGGATCGACGCGTGAACGCCCCGAAGGTCCTGGGGCTGGAGACGCCGCCCCGGGTAGAACAGTAGACAGGATGATGTAACAACGCCGTCAGAGCCGGGGCGTGTCGCCCCGAAAGCGGGCCGGCCCGGCGCTGAGTTCCATGGTCTACCAGTGATTCGATAGGACTTCGTATTTCGCATTTCACTCTGCAGACGAGCCCGGCTCACCAACCACACGGAGGTTCTGGATGTACATCCTGGGAATCAACGCCGCGTTTCACGACTCGGCCGCTTGCCTGGTCGACGACGGTCAGGTCGTTGCCGCGGCCGAGGAAGAACGCTTTACGCGCATCAAGCACGGCAAACGGCCGATCCCGTTCTCCGCCTATGAACTGCCGTTTCACGCGATCGACGCCTGCCTGCGTGAAGTCGGGATCACGTTGGCCGAGGTCGACCACATCGCCTACTCGTTTCAGCCTTCGCTTCTCTTGGGCCGGCGCCGGCGTGATGCGACGATCCGGCTGCCGTTGGAGCCGAGTGCACATCCGGTGCCGGACGAATGGCTCGGGCCTTGGGATCCGCTGTTTCTGACGTCGATCGTCAATGCGCCGCGTCACCTGGCCGGCAGCGTGCCGCACCACTTGCAGGCCCGCTTTCGCGGCACGCGGCATGACGGCCCTTACCGGTGGCGGTTCGTCGACCATCACCTGGCCCATGCGGCCAGCGCGTTTCTGCCCTCCCCGTTCGAAACGGCGGCCGTGTTGACCCTGGACGGTCGGGGCGAAAGGGCCACGACCGGATACTGGCTGGGGCAAGGCAATCGGCTGGAACGGCTCGGGCAGGTCGATCTGCCGCACTCGCTCGGCCTGCTCTACGAGGATGTCACGCGGCACCTCGGCTTCCTCCACTCGTCGGACGAGTACAAGGTAATGGCCATGGCCTCGTTCGGCAAGCCTTGCTATGTCGACCACTTCCGCCGAATGGTCGAGGTCCAAGAGAACGGTCAGTATACGCTCGGGCCGCTGCGATTGGAGGAGTGGTTCGGGCCGCCGCGGCGTCGTGACGAGCCGTTCGACCAACGGCACTGCGACCTGGCCCACTCGCTTCAACAGGTGCTCGAGGAGACGGTCTTGCAGTTGGCCGACTGGCTGCACGGGGCGACCGGCGCGGAGAATCTCTGCCTGGCCGGCGGCGTGGCCCTGAACTGCGTGATGAACGCCCGGCTCCGCGATCATGGCCCGTTCCGCCGCCTCTGGGCCCAGCCGGCCGCCGGCGACGCGGGAACCGCCCTGGGCGCGGCCCTCTGGCTCGACGCCGTCGAGCGGAAAACCGACCACCGCCGCTATCGGATGGAACATGCCTTCCTCGGACCCGCGTATTCGGACGAGGAAATCGAAGAATTCCTCCGCTGGTCGAAAGTCCCCTATCGGCGGCTGACGAACGTGGCCGAGCAGACGGCCGAACTGTTGGTGCGAGACCGGATCATCGGCTGGTTCCAGGGGCGGATGGAGTTCGGCCCCCGGGCTCTGGGCGCCCGCTCGATCCTTGCCTCGCCGATCCACCCGGAGATGCAAGCCCGGCTCAATGAGATCAAAGACCGGGAAGACTTCCGGCCGGTCGCCCCGGTGGTGTTGGAGGACGAGGCCAGCGATTGGTTCAGCGTCCGGTCGCCCGAGGAAGGGCCGGATCTGGATCCCGCGTTTCTTTCGACCGCCGTGGCCGTGCGCCGCCGGCATCTGCCGACCTCGCCGTTTATGCTCTTTGTCTACGATGTGCTGCCCGAAAAGATTCACCGAATCCCCGCCGTGCGTCACGTCGACGGCACGGCCCGGATCCAGACGATCAATCGCCGGCAGCACGCGCTGTACTACGATGTGGTCAAGGCGTTCGCCCGGCGCACGGGCGTGCCGGTGCTGGTCAACACGTCGTTCAACACGCGGGGCGAGCCGATCGTGGCTTCGCCCCGCGACGCCGTGGAGTGCTTCTGGACCTCGCCGTTGGACGCCCTGGTGATCGGTTCGTATCTCCTGGAGAAACGGCCTCAATGACGATTCGCGTATCTGTCGTGGTGCCGACTTATCGGCGGCCGGACCTGCTTGGCCGCTGCCTGGCGGCCCTGGTCACACAGGATTTCGACCCGACGACCTACGAGATCCTCGTGGCCGATGATGCGGCCTGTGAGGCGACCAGGTCGCTGGTCAACCGTTGGGCGTCGCATGCGGCCGTGGCCATCCGCTATCTGTCGGTGAGCGGCACGCACGGACCGGCCGCGGCGAGAAACGTGGGCTGGCGAGCGGCCCAAGGAGAGATCATCGCCTTTACCGATGACGACTGCGTCCCCGATCCCGGTTGGCTCAGCGGCGGCACGGCGGCCTTCTTTGACGGCGTGCTTGGCGCCTGGGGCCGCGTCGTCGTTCCCCTGACGCCACAGGTGACCGACTATCATCGCGATGCGGCCAAGCTGGAACGGGCAGAATTCGTCACCGCCAACTGCTTCTATCGTCGCGAAGCCCTGATCGCGGTCGGTGGCTTCGATGAGCGGTTCACCACGGCCTGGCGCGAGGACAGCGACCTGTTCTTCACGCTCCTGGAACGCGGCGGCCGGCTGGTCCAGGCCCCCAAGGCCCTGGTCGTTCATCCGGTGCGCCCGGCCCGGTGGGGTGTCAGCTTGAAGCAGCAGCGCAAGAATATGTTCAATGCGCTGCTGTATAAGAAACATCCGGAACTGTACCGCCGCCGAATCCAAGCTGCGCCGCCCTGGCACTACTATGCCACTCTGGCCGCCCTGTTGGCGATGGTGGCCGGCCTGGCCGGCGGCTCAACGCCGGTCGCCGTTACGGCGGGCGTTGGCTGGGGACTGCTGACCGGCCGGTTTTGCCAGCAGCGGCTGACCGGAACCACGTTTGCTCCGCAGCACGTCGCCGAGATGATCGCCACCTCGGTTTTCATCCCGCCGCTGGCAGTCTTCTGGCGGTTGGTCGGGGCAGTCAGGTTCCGCGTCTTGTTTCTCTAGAGGGGCCAGATCATGGAACTTCTGACAGGTGTCGACTGGCGCGGGGTTTTTATGCCCACCGTGCCCGTCCTGGAAATCATCCTTCGTGGGTCGATCGTCTATTTAGGGGTCTTTGCCCTCTTCCGCGTGATCCTCGCACGGCAGATGGGCTCTCTAGGAATGGCCGATCTGTTGGTCCTGGTGCTCGTGGCCGACGCCGCCCAGAACGCTATGGCCGGCAACTACAACTCGGTCCCTGACGGTCTCATTCTCGTGGCGACCCTGATCTTCTGGTCCTACGCGTTGGACTGGCTCGGCTTCCATTTTCCCCGCCTCCAACGGTTGCTCTTCCCGCCGCCGTTCCTGTTGGTCAAAGACGGCCAGATGCTCTTCCGTAACATGCGCCGCGAACTGATCAGCCGCGAGGAACTCCTTTCCCAGCTTCGCCTCCAGGGAGTGAACGACCTGGCCGAAGTCAAACGAGCGTGCATGGAGAGCGACGGCCGGATCAGCGTCGTCAAGCGTGCCCCGAGCGACACCGGCCGCAACGATGACCATCGCCGCGGTGCTTGAAGGTTCACTTTGTGGATCGTTCTCTTCGCGGATCACTCTATTAGCCGAAGCAATACCCCGCGTCGTGGGTATGGTGCCCAATGGCCCGGCCAACTGAGGAAAAGGGATGAGCCAGGCTCCGCCTCACTTTTCCTTGGCGGAGCCGTCTTGTCGATGGCGAATCGATCAAGTAAGATAATCTTTCTCACTCCCCGATAGCTCAGTCGGTAGAGCAAGCGGCTGTTAACCGCTGGGTCGTAGGTTCGAGTCCTACTCGGGGAGCTTCCATACTAGTGAGGAGAACAATCCCTCCTTCTAGTGACGATCCACGCCGAGAGCCAACCTCTCGGCGTTTCTTGTTTAACTGTAGTGTGCAAAAGGATTTGTGGCAACCCGTTCCCAGAAGGACTGCTGCGTGCGGTGGTGAGGAGGTAATCCTCGCTGACTATCCCTATCTAGAGGCCGAGGACATTCCCGCCGCCCTTGCCGTTAGCAGGCCACAGGGCATATAGTGCACCTATGGCAAGTGCACCTGAGCAGCCGTCCGAACCGCCCCAGCGGCAAGGGATCTCCTTTTCCGCCTTGAGTGCGGCGTTTGCCCGGGCGATGGGGCGGCGGAAGAAAGCGGCCAAGCCGTCGGATGAAGGGCCCTCGGACGAAGGGACGCCGGCCGCTGAAGCGACGGCCGTGGCGCAGAACGCCGCCGCCACTTCCGCGCCAGCACCTCCCAGCGGCGAAACGGAGCCGCTGGAGCCTGAGCTGGCCGACGACAAGGACCCGTGCCAGCTCTGCCCACGGTCGATCCTGGAGGCCATGCTCTTTGTCGGCAACCAATCGAACGACCCGCTGACCAGCGCCCAGGCCGCCGAGCTAATGCGGGGCGTCACACCGGAGGAGATCCCGGATCTGGTCGACGAGCTGAATCACCGCTACATGGCAAGCGGGGCCCCCTACCAGATCGTCAGTCAAGGGGTCGGCTATCGCCTCCTCCTCCGTCCGGCGTTCCATCCCTTGCGTGACAAGTTCTATGGTCGCGTGCGCGAAGCGAGGCTCTCGCAGGCCGCCATCGACATCCTGGCAATCGTCGCCTACCGCCAGCCCGTGACCGCCGACGACATCAGCAAGGTTCGCGGTTTGCCCAGCAGCAGTATTCTCTCGCAGCTCGTCCGTCGGCAGCTCTTGCGGATCGAGCGCCCCAAGGGGCGAAAGCAACCGCCGCAGTACTACACCACCAACCGCTTTCTGGATCTGTTCGGCCTGGAGAGCCTGGAGGATCTGCCGCAGGCGGAGGACGTCGACGTCCGCTAAGCTCGACTTTTGCCCGAAGCGAGAGGTTAGGCTGCCTGGGTAAGCCAGTTCACGAGGATCTCCTGTGTCTTGGCGCTGAGTTTTTGCATGCCCTTGGCCAGCAAGGGGTGCGTGAATACTGATTCC
>JBDKTH010000845.1:0-2288 GCA_039680305.1 Thermoguttaceae bacterium
GGCGTGACCCCGCGGACCAGGAGCAACTCCTCGATCGAACCCAGCGGGCCATTCTTCGGCGTATAGGGCGGGTCGAGCGTGGCGTAGTACTCGGATTCGGCCCCCGATTCTCTCGCCTCGTCGTCCGAGTCGAGCCAATCGAGGATCGCGTCGGCGATCTCTTCGGTCATATCGGGCAGGGCCATGAGCATCGTTCGGCCGGCGTTTTCCGATGCCTTGTCGAGTGCCACGAGCGTATTGAGATTGATCTTGCCCGATTCGTTCTCCAGGCCGAAACGCACGCCCCCCTCCTCGTCGCCGGGCGCAACGACGGAGAATCGGCCGCGGGCACGGTCTTGCTCCTCGTCGAGGACCACGACGCCCTGAAAACGAGTCGCGTTATCGTGCCAACCGCCCGACTCTTCCTGCGACTCCGCATCAGCGCTCAGCATGGCTCGGGCCAGTTCCACGCCCGACTCGGCCAGCGCCCGGGCTTGGATCTGCCGGCCCGCCACGTCCACCGCCTGCCGCTCGACCAGCATCCACTCCGAATATCCCAGCGCCGCCAGACTCAACGCGGCGATCACCACGAGCACGACGATCAGGATAAAGCCACGTTTGGAGGCTGCGGGTGAGAGAGGGCCGCGTCGTGCTCGCAGTGTCGACAGTGTGAGCGGAAGCACTGGCGAGATGCCAGGAGCATATCGCAGATTGTTCACACTTCTCTTACGTTTTGTCATTACTCCACTCTCATCCCTTCGGGCCTGGGTTGGGAGGCGGGTTTCGTTACGGCCGCTCTGGCTTCGGCTGCGGCTGCGGGTTCGGCTGCGGGTCTGGTTTGGAGGGCTGATTCGGATTGTCGTCGGGCTTCGAATCCATCTCCTTGTCGGACGTTTCCTTCCCTTCCGACGCGTTGGGCATGTCTGTTTGGATCTCATCGGAACCGATCTGAGCCGCGGGCAGATTGACTACGAGCCGATAGATCAGTGAATCGGCTTCGGCGTCCATTGCCGCCAGCGGATCCTGCTGAGTAGTCTGGGTGCGTGGACGGATCGAGAGGGTGATCTCGACGGCAACGGGCAACTGGCCCGATTCGGTCGAGTCCCATTCGTCGAGCCAGTCGGTGCCGTCGGAATAACGAAAGCCGAGTTCCGTAACCTCGTTGGCCAGCGACTGGGCGTCCTCGCTGCTCTCGGCGGGCGTCGCTTCCGTATCCGTCTCCGTGGTGCCGGGTGCCCAGTCCGCCTCGCGGCGCATCAACCCGCCGCTGGTCTGGCTGTCTTGCGATAGGTCGGCCAGGGCCAGAGAATCATCAGAACGGAGGAAGTAGGACACCGTCTTGAGCCCGGCCAGTTGGCTCGGCGAGGCGCCGGATTCGGCAGCCAGCAACAGGCTTTCCCACTGGTCGAACCGGGGCAGTCGACAGACGTCGACCTGGATCCAGTCGGTTCCGCCTCGCAGCTTGGCCGCCGGGGTCGAGGTGGACGTGTCGGTCGAGGAGTCGGTCGATCCCGAGCTTTGGCTGTTCTGGCTGCTCGTGCTTGATTTGGTCGTGCCTGTCTGGTTGCTGGATCCGCCGCTACTGCTCGTCCGGCTGGAGGTGCCTCCGCTCGTGCCAGTCTGGTTGTTGCCGCTGGTGCCCGTCTGGCTGTTGGAGTCCCCACCGGTATTGTTCTGGTTGTTGTTTTCTCCATTCGCGTTGTTCTGGTTATTGGAACCGCCGCTGCCGCTCTGGTTGTTGGATCCACTGGTGCCGTTTTGGCTGTTGGTTCCTCCACTGGTGCCGCTGGCCGCACCGGACGACTCGTCTTCCGAATCGCTGCTCGACGCGGCCGTGGGCCCCTTCGGCGTCACGTTTCGCACGTCTTCCGCGATGCGATGCAACAGGACCCGGGCGAGCTGAGCCTCCTCGATCTTCGGGCGAGTCCCCTCGACGACGCGAAACTGGAAGTCGACGGCCATCATCAGACAGACGATCACCATGCCGATCAGGAGCATCGCCAAGAGGACTTCCAGGAGCGTGAAGCCCGAGCGACGTCCTGTGCCGCCGGGTGCCCCTGGCGTCCCGCCAGTGTTATCTGTGGCCAGGGATGCACTGGAGCACCGGCCGCGTTCCGTGCCATGAAGAGCGGAGAGCTTGCCCCCGACCTCGCCATGGATGGAACCAAAGGCCGGCCGACTTACGATGGGTTGGAGTCGCCACGTGCAAGCTCGCTTTCGCAAGCACTGGCAGGATGCCAGTGGCACCCGGCGTTCTGGACCGCGAAGAGCGGCAAGCTCGCTTCCAGCTAGTCCACGAACGGAGCGAA
>JBDKTH010000230.1:0-6100 GCA_039680305.1 Thermoguttaceae bacterium
AAGAGGGGTATGTCTTCGATCGTCGGGCGGTCCATGTCCGCGAGAAAGACTCGCAGCGGCGATGAAAGTCTTTCTCGACACCAATCTGATCGTGTACGCCAATGACGCCCGGGTGCCCGAGAAACAGACTCGGGCAATCGAGGTCGTGACAGGGGCGATGCGCGACGGCACCGGCGTCATCTCTACTCAAGTCATGCAGGAGTACGCCGTCGTCGCTGGCGGTAAGTTGCATCAGGATCCGGATACGATTCTGCGGCAACTACTGCTCTTGGAGTCGCTGGAGGTCGTGCAGCTCACGCCGGCGTTGATTCGCCGTGCGCTGGAATTGCAGTTCCGCTATCAGATCGACTACTGGGACGCGAGCATCCTGGCGGCTGCCGAGCACGCACAATGTGGTTTCCTGCTGACCGAAGATCTCAATCCCGGTCAACTCTACGCCACCGTCCGGATCAAGAACCCCTTTGCGTCTGGGGACGCTGGCGATACACCGAACGGTTGAGCCGATTCCCGTTCAGAGCGATTCATGCACGTTTCGGGGTGGACACGCAACTCCCACGCACGCTTCTGCTCACCCCACCCCTATTCATGGATCGGGCGATCAGTAAAATGAGATTTTACCCGAACCGCAACCCCCGCTGGGGGATTCCTTGGGAACGGACTTCACACCGCGATGGCATCGAAGGAAGAGACGCTGCTGCGGACCCCGCTATATGAGTGGCATGTGGCGCACGGGGCCCGAATGGTCGAATTCGCCGGCTGGAGTATGCCGGTTCAGTACAGCACGATCATCGAGGAGCATGAGGCGACCCGGACGGCCTGCGGCCTGACCGATATTTCGCACATGGGTCGGCTCCGCTTTGAGGGGCCTGGGGCCGCCGAGTTTCTCGCTGGCCTGCTGACTCGCCGGGTGGCCGACATGGTCCTCGGGCAGATCCGCTACTCGTTGGTCACCAACGACGAGGGCGGAATCCTCGACGATGTATTGATCGGCTATTACCACGACGAGTGCGGCCAGCCATTTTACGTGCTCGTGGTCAACGCTTCGAATCGGCAGAAGATTGTCGACTGGACTGCTGCCCATTTGCCCCGCGAACTGGCCGAGGCCCGTGGACGCGAGATCATCTGGAACGACGTCACCCACTTGTGGGCGATGTTCGCCATTCAGGGGCCGCGGGCATTGGAACTGATTCAGCCGCTGATCGACGAAGACCTGGCCTCGATGAAATACTACCGTGGGGCTCAGGTTCGGATTCTCCACCCGGCCGCACGTCGTCAGGGTGGGATCATCAGCCGAACGGGGTATACCGGCGAGGACGGCTTCGAGTTGAGCATCGGGGCGAGCATCGCCGTGGACCTCTGGAAAGTGCTCATGGAACGGGGCGAGTCGCTGGGAATCGTTCCCACCGGACTTGGGGCCCGCGACACGCTCCGCCTGGAAGCCGGGATGCCGTTGTACGGCCACGAACTGAGCGAAACGATCAATCCGTTTGAGGCCGGGCTCGGCTCGGCCTGCCATCTGGTTGGCTACGATTTCCCCGGCCGGGATGCCTTGAAGCGAATCCAGGATCAGCCGCTCCAGCGGACTCGGATCGGGTTGGAACTGACCGGCCGCCGGCCGGCCCGCGAACACTGCCCGATCTATCTCGGCGAGAAGCTGATCGGCCAGACCACCAGCGGCACCTACTCCCCGACCCTGAAGAAGCCCATTGCCATGGGCTATGTCCCGCCCGAGTTCTCGCAGCCGGGCACCGAAGTCCAGATCGATGTGCGGGGCCGCAAGGAACCGGCCCGCATCGTGAAGCTGCCGTTCTACCGCCGTAATTCGAAAGGATGACCCAGTGAGACCCGAAGACCTGCTCTACTCGAAGACCCACGAATGGGTCCACATTCAACCCGACGCATCCGGAGCGAAGGTGGCCACCGTTGGCATTTCCGCCTTTGCCCTGGAGGCCCTCACGGACCTGGTGTACATCGAATTGCCCGAGGTCGGCCGCAAGCTGAGTGCTGGGCAGCCGTTCGGCGAGGTGGAATCGGTCAAGGCGGTCAGCGATCTCTACAGCCCGGTCGACGGCGAGGTCGTCGAGGTGAACCAGGAGATCGCCGACCGGTTGGAAAGCCTCAACCAGGACCCCTACGACCAGGGCTGGCTGATCAAGGCTCGCGTGACCGACGAATCCGGTCTGTCGAAACTGCTGGACTTCGCCGCCTACCAAAAGCAGTGCGCGGAAGAAGCACAAGAACATTGAGAAATGACGAATGGCGAATAACAAATGACGAAGGAAGCCCGAATGACGAAGCCCAAATGTCCGACCATCATTCGGGCTTTGTGCTTCGTCATTCCTTCGTCATTTGGTCATTAGACCTTCGTCATTTCCCCTCAACCCGAGTCCCTCTATCCTCTGTCTCTATACCCCAATGCCCTATATTCCCCACACCCCAGAAGACCGCCAGGCGATGCTCGATGCGATCGGAGTCGCATCGGTCGAAGAGCTATTTGAGATGGTGCCGGCCGAGTTGCATCTCGGCCGCGATTTGAAGCTGCCGGCGGCGATGGGCGAGTTGGAACTGACGGCCCACATGAGCGCCTTGGCGGCCAAGAACAGCCCGGCCGGCCAGGGCGTCTGTTTCCTGGGCGCCGGCAGCTACGACCACTTCATCCCCGCGCTGGTCGACTTCGTGACCTCGCGGAGCGAGTTCTACACCGCCTACACGCCCTACCAGCCCGAGGCCAGCCAAGGCACGCTCCAGGCGATGTTCGAGTACCAGACGGTGATCACGCAACTGACGGGCATGGACGTCTCCAACGCCAGTCTTTATGACGGCGGCAGCGCCGTGGCCGAAGCCGTGATCATGTCCCTTGAAGCGACACGCCGCTGGGGGCGCGTGGTGATCGCCGGAAGCGTGCATCCCGAATACCGGCAGGTGCTGGCCACGTATCTGGCCAACCTGAACGTCGAACTGGTCACGCTTGGCACGCCGGACGGGACCGTCTCGCCGGAAGACCTGGCCGCGGCCGTCAGCGACCAGACCGCCTGCGTGCTCGTCGAGCATCCCAACTTCTTCGGCTGTCTCGAAGAGGTCGAAACGTTGGCCGAGATCACCCACCGGGCCGGCGCGTTGTTCATCGTGGCGGCCGATCCGATCAGTCTCGGGCTCTTGAAGCGGCCGGGCGAATATGGGGCCGACATCGTCGTGGCCGAGGGGCAGTCGCTGGGCACGCCGATGGCATTCGGCGGACCGTATCTGGGAATCATGGCCTGTCGCGAGCAGTTCGTCCGCCGCATGCCGGGCCGCCTCGTCGGCCAGACTGTCGATCGTCGCGGCAACCGCTGCTGGGTGCTCACGCTCCAGACCCGCGAACAGCACATCCGCCGTGAAAAGGCCACCAGCAACATTTGCACGAACCAGGGGCTCATCGCCCTGCGAGCGACCGTGTACCTGGCCACGATGGGACCGACCGGGATCCGTTCCGTGGCTGAGTTGTGCTTGCAGAAGTCCCGCTACGCCTTCGACAAGCTCACTGCCGGCAAGACCCTCCAGCCAGTCTTCAACCGGCCGACCTTCAAGGAGTTCGTCGTGCGCGTCGCCAGCGGTCGTGTGGAAGATCGGCTCGAAGCGGCCCGCAAGCAGGGAATTTTCGCCGGCGTTCCTCTGGGCCGCTGGTATCCCGAACTGGCCGACTGCCTCCTCGTTGCCGTCACTGAAAAGCGGACCAAGGCCGAGATCGACCGACTGGCCGCCCTCCTGACCACCTAACGCCCCACTGCGTACTGCATACCGCCTACTGCGTACCGCGTACTACCAAGGAGTCCATTCCGCGAGATGCGAAACAGGCAATCCTCCCAATTGTTGTGTGAACAGTCCAAGCCGGGCGTGGATGCCGTGCGCATGCCGGCCTGCGATGTGCCGCGGCAGCCGTTGGAAACGCTGTTGCCTCCAGGGGCCGTCGCGGCCGAGCCGCCTCCGCTCCCCTCGCTGACCGAGCCGGAGCTGACACGGCACTTCATCAACCTGTCGACGCTCAACATGTCGGTCGACACGCATTTCTACCCGCTGGGCTCGTGCACGATGAAGTACAACCCCAAGCGGAACGACCGCTTGGCCAACCTGCCGGGATTCGCCGATGTGCATCCCTATCAGCCCGAGGCGACGATCCAGGGACTGTTGGAAATTCTCTACCAGTCGCAGGAGATGCTGGCGGAGATCGGCGGAATGGACGCCGTCAGCCTGCAGCCGGCCGCCGGAGCCCACGGCGAGATGACGGCCCTATTCGTCGCCGCGGCCTACTTCCGCGACATCCAGGACAAGCGGACGACCGTACTGATCCCCGACACGGCCCACGGCACCAATCCGGCCAGTGCGGCGATGGCCGGATTCAAGACGGTCGAGGTTAAGAGCGACGAGCAAGGCCTGATCAAGCTCGACGATCTGGCGAGCAAGCTCAACCGCGAAGTCGCCGTGCTGATGGTCACCAATCCGAACACCCTGGGGATCTTCGAACGGCGGATCCAGGAGATCAGCCGCATGGTGCACGAGGTCGGCGGGCTCTTGTACCTGGACGGGGCTAACATGAACGCGATCCTCGGCATCACCCGGCCCGGCGACTTCGGGGCCGACATGATGCACTACAATCCCCATAAGACCTTCAGTGGCCCGCATGGCGGCGGTGGCCCGGGGGCCGGACCCGTGGCCGTGAAGAACACGCTCGCTCCCTATCTGCCCACGCCGATCGTCGTGCGCAACCATAACGGCTATCGACTCGACTACGACCGTCCCAAGTCGATCGGCCGCGTGCGGAGTTTCTTTGGCAGCATGGGCGTGTTGTTGCGGATGCATGCCTACCTGCTGACCCATGGCCCGGAGGGGCTGCGACGCGTGGCCGAAAGCGCGGTGTTGAACGCCAACTACCTGCTCAGCCGGGTAAAGCACATCCTGCCCGTGCCCGCCGGGGATCGGGGGATGCATGAATTCGTGGCTACGGCCGAGACGCTGAAGGCCGACAAGGGAATCAGCGCCATGGACGTCGCCAAGCGGCTGTTGGACTACGGTTTCCATGCCCCGACCGTCTACTTCCCCTTGGTGGTGCATGAAGCCCTGATGATGGAGCCGACCGAGACCGAGAGCAAGGCCACGATGGACGCTTTTGCCGAGGCCCTGTTCCGCATCACCGAGGAGCCGGCCGATCTGCTGCACGAAGCGCCCCACAGCACCCAGATCAGCCGTCCCGACGAAGTCTTGGCCGCCCGCAAGCCGACGCTGCGCTGGAAGAAGGACTAAGGACGAAGGACGAAGGACGAAGGACGAAGAGAGGGGGGCAGTCTGTTTAGCCCTGGCACTTGTGCCGGGCGATGGCGATGATCCCACGAGCGACACGGTCGGACAAGCCGTGGTAAAAGAACTCGCCGGCAGGGGACAAGGGAAGCACGATGGAACAACGAGGGCCTCGTACACAGAGCGACGGCATGAAAGCCGTCGCCGATACCCCGAGTGTCGACCGCTCGTCCTCCGTCCTTAGTCCTTCGTCCTTAGTCCTTCGTCCTTCCTCTTCCTGCCGCCTGCTCATCGATCCGCCGGCGCCGGGGGCGTGGAACATGGCGGTCGACGAGGTGCTTTTGGAGTGGGCGGCCGAGACCGGCGGGTGCTCCTGGCGATTCTACCGCTGGGAGGAGCCGACGCTGTCGCTGGGCTACTTTCAGACGTATGACGACCGCTGGCAACACGCTGCCAGCAGCAAGTGTCCAGTGGTGCGCCGCGCCAGTGGCGGCGGCGCGATTCTTCACGACCTTGAGCTGACCTATAGCTGCGTCTGGCCCCAAGAACACCACCTTGCGGCTGGGAGGCTTCAACTCTACGAGGCGGTTCATGCCTCGCTCGTCGAACTCTTGGCCAGCTATGGAGTTCGAGCCTCGCTCTGCGACCCGGCCCTAGGCCAACGGGCTACGCCGCCGTTTCTCTGCTTCCAGCGGCGTTCACCGGGTGACCTGCTCGTGGGGCCGATCAAGGTCGCCGGCAGTGCTCAGCGGCGGTTGCGCGGGGCCGTATTGCAGCACGGCAGCATTCTCCTGGCTCGCAGTCTGGCCGCTCCCGAGCTGGATGGTCT
>JBDKTH010000246.1:0-2315 GCA_039680305.1 Thermoguttaceae bacterium
GAACGCAATACCGTACAGCATAGCCAGTCTAGCAGGGGAGGTCCATTCTCTCCGCGGTTTCCTACCCGTACACTCCTCTCGCCAAACCGCTGTTCAGACCCGCCACGGCTCGCGCATGCTTCGCCCGAGCATGCGGTTGGCCTCGTCATCGCCGAGGAACTGCTCCTGGGCCGGGTCCCACTTCAAGGCCCGGCCGGTCCAACTGGCGATGCAGCCCAAATGAGCCACGATCGTCGATTGGCAGCCGATGGCCGCATCGCAGGCCGGGCGCCGGCGCGTGGCGATCGCGTCAAGCCAGTCGCGGTGATGGTTCTGGAGGGCGACGAAACGGTCGTAGCGTCCCGGGCCGTTGGCGGCGAGTTCCGAGGGAAACGACGTGAGGTAGCCGCTGCGGCCAACATGGATCCATCCACGCTCACCCACGAACACCGCGCCGAAGTTCTGGATCGACGTGATCGGGTCCCATCCCTTCGGGATCACATGCTTCTTCGGATCCAATCGCCCTTCGACCACGTGGACCAGCACGCCACTGGGATACCGGTAGGTCAGCGAGGGATACTCGCCGGTCTCCGGCGGCACGATGTCCACGGGGCCGGCGTGGTCCATGCCCAAGGCCCACTGGACCACGTCGAAGGCGTGAACGTCGTTGCTCGTCAACAACCCGCCGCCGAAATCCCGGCAGAGGTTCCAGGGAACCACGCCCTTGGGCTCCCCGTACTGGTGAAACCGGCGGTTGAACGGACGCCACGGGGCCGGGCCCAGCCAGAGGTCCCAATCCAGCCCCTCGGGCACCGGCTCGGCGGGCAGATCGACCTCGCGGCTGACGCCTGGCATGACCACGTGGATCCGCTCGATCTTGCCCAACGCCCCTTCGCGAACCAATCGGCACGCCAACTGAAACTCCGTCGCGGAGCGTTGCTGCAGGCCCACCTGGCAGACACGCCCATAGCGGCGCACCGCCTCGACCATCGCCCGTCCCTCGGCAATGGTCAGCGACATCGGCTTCTCGACATACACATCCTTTCCCGCCTGGGCGGCCATGACGGTCGCCGCCCCGTGCCAACGGTCGCCGGTGGCGATGACCACCGCGTCGATGTCGTCGCGGGAGAGAAGCTCGCGGAGATCGTTGTACCCGGCGCAACCCCGGTAGACGCCGCTGGCACGCTGGCCGGCATAGGCCGTCTCGACGATCCTCTGCCCGTGCTCACGCCGCCACCGGTCCACGTCGCAGACGGCCAGCACCTGGGCCTCCGGGTACTCGACAAACCGCGAGAGGTGGTGATTCTGGCCCATGAATCCGACGCCGATGAAGCCCAGCGTGATCCGATTGCTCGGCGCGATCGTGCCGTCGGCCCCCAATGCGGCACTGGGGATAATCCAGGGAGCCAATGGCGTTAACGCGATCGTGCCCGCCGTGCCCAAGAATGCTCGGCGGCTCGTGCTGCTGCGACGGACTTGGCGATTAACCATGGGAGGATCCCTTTCCTGTAGCGGTTCACTTCGCAGACTTCAGGACGCCCGGGAACTCGCGATTCTCCTGCGCTCGCACCTCGGGCGTCAGCTTAGCGCTGGGAGTCGTCGGCACCGGCAGGTCGCCCAGGGCAAACTGAATCGCGCCGAGATAGAACTGGAGCATCTTCGCATCCCAGAAGACGTACGGGTTGTGGCCGATCGTCGAGTAGAAGACGCGTCCCCGCCCGTAGCTCCGCACCCAGGCCAGGGCATAGTCATTGTCGTCACGGATACACCGCCTTTTGGCCAATTGCTCCATGTCCATGGGGGTCTTCTGCGTATCGATGCTCAGCAGCACGCGGACCTTCTCCCGCGAGTAGACCGTATGGAAACGAAAGAACTCGCCCGAGTACTCAAACCCCTGGCCGCCGAAGGACCGATTGAGCGGATGGCTGGGGTCGTCGAGTTTGACAAACACCCGTTCGTCGCCCACGCTGTGGTTAGCCCCCCGCGCCCCGAGCATCTCGGCGAACTCCGGCCAGGCCTCCTTGGCGCCCGGCCAGGTCGTGAACGCCACGGTGGTCCCGTGGATCCCCATGAGTCCACCGCCGCCGGCGACGAAGTCGATCAGGCTCTGCCGCAGTTCGGCGTCTTCAAAGAGGTTCCCCACGGTGTTGTTGAAACACACCGCGTCGAACTGTCGGAGACTCTCCCGTTTGAACACCGACGGATCGCGACTGGCGACCGTGTCAAACGCCCCGGTCTTGCGGCCCATCAACGTAAACGCCAGGTTCGCATGCGCGATCGAGCGGTGGCCAAGCCGGTTAACGTGATCCGGATACACGGTGCGCGGACCGGGATAG
>JBDKTH010001237.1:0-5394 GCA_039680305.1 Thermoguttaceae bacterium
TTCTTGAGGGTTTCCCAGGCCTTGGCATGCCCGGACTTCTTCCAGACCTTGTACGATTCATCGTGGCACGACTCGCACTTGTGCGAGCCGACAAACGCACCCAGAAGGTCTTTCTTCGGATGCGTCACCGGGCGGATCCCCAGGCCTTCGAGCCCTTCGGTGCGGAGTTGGGTCTGGAAGTGGGCCATCAAAAGCTTCATCGACGGAGCACTGTCAAACCGCGAGTCGAGCGGAACTCGCTGGGGGCGGAACGACGGCTTCGGATCGTCGTAGAAGCCCAGGACGATGACGTTCATCCCCTTTTCGCCGACTTCGACCAGCAGACGGTCCGTCCCATCAATGGTCTGCGGCGTTTGCGGCGGTTCGGCGGGCCCGCCGTATGTGACGACGACCTGGAACTCGGGGAACCGTCGGCCCAACTCGTCCGCCTCCTCGACGGTCGCGTGGGCCAGGAGCACCAACACGTCGCACTCCTTCTTCAGTTCGGGCACAAGCTTCGCAAGGGCCTGCTCCGGATCGATCATCTCGATCTGCGGATTGTTGATCTCCTTCTGATACTTCTTGCCCAGGACAGCGGTGATGCCGATCTTCTTGCCGCCCGCTTCGACGATTCGTTTCGTGCCGGTCATCTCCGCGGCAAAGCCAAACAGGGCCACGTTGGCCGAGATGAACGGGCTCGACTGCCCCGGAGTCGCCGCGGTGACCGCCAACACCTCGCCAGCCGGCAGACGCAGGTCGTTGGTGCCGTAGGCTACCGCGCTGTAGTCCATCTGCTTGAGAGCCTCAACGGTCATCTGGTACTTCAGGACGGCCTGGCGTCCAAAAGTCTTGCACTGGCCGCCGACATCGACGGCAACCACGGGCCAGCCGTCCTTGCGGAGCTTTTCGAGGAACGAGTAGCGGCGAGTCAACCCGCCCTTCATCCAGTCCAGGCCGGCGCAGCCACAAGGCTCCACGTAGCCATCCTGGCGTCCGCTGATGACCAAGGCGAACCGCGGTTTGGTCCATCCTTCAAAGATCGCGCCGTTTACCTTGACCGGATCGAAACGCTCACCACTATGCTTGCCTTTGCGTTTCGGCCGAGGCCGGTCGGAAGAGGCCGCCGTGTTGACAGCGTCGGCCACGTTGGCCGTGTTGGCTGTCCCAGCGGTCGCAGGCGGCTCACTCGGACGCACCGTCAGGTGTGCGGCGCCTGACGGCTGTTGGCCACCCCGCAAGGGGTTGGGCCGCGGACCAGGTCCGTCCACCATCGGATCCGGATCCTGAACCGGCCGGCGGGTCGGCGCAAGGGGTGCTATAGCCGACGCCGGGGGCGGTTCGACCGGCGCGGTGCTGGCAGCCGAGTCCAGGCCGGGGGTCATCTGCGGGGCAGGCGCAGGCGGCGTCGGCAATGGAAGGGCGGACGAGGACTCCATCGACGGTACCGTGGGCGGGGCGGAGGTCGCAGGCACCTCGGGTTCCACCAGCGGCCGATCCGCGGCCAAGGCCGGATTCGACGGGGGCGGGACCGGCACGGCTGGCATTTCAACGACCGGTGGCGGCGGCGTTTCGAGTTGGGCGACCGGCTCCGGTTCCGCCGAGGCTTCGGGACTCGGCGTCTTTGAGCAACCAGCGGCCAGCACCATTGCCGCAGTCGGAATCAGGATGAAGAGAACAACTCGTGACAGCAAACGAGGAGACATGATCGCGCCCACAGGGACCAGGTTCTGGGATTGAGAATACGTTCCATCGCACTCCGCGTCCCCGACCGTCTCCTGGCAACCACAGTCATCCCTCGATCGCAAACCGCACCAAAATCAACAACTTCGGAGAGTGGGGATGATTGGTCTCGATCATGATTCGGCCGACCTTGCCCTGTTCGGAACCGAGATGGTTGGCCGGAGGGCTTCCAGGCGGAATCGTGATCGTCAGGGGCACCTGGGTGGCGCTGCCGCCTTGAATCGGTTTGGGCGTCCCCAGTTCTGCCTTCAACAGGTCAGGACCGACTTCAACAGACTTGAACTGGATGTCTTTGGCGTGCGAACCGCCGGCAATGATCCACAAGGTCCGCTGGGCGCCTTGGCGGCCGTTGACGGTTCCCATCATCAACATGCCGCCCGTTTCATCCCATCCGGGACCAACGATGGTGATCTCGCTGGCGACCTTCCCCCGAATGGGGACCTCGATCGTCGGCGTTTCCTTCAGGTTGGTCGTGACGGAGATTTTCTGTTGAAACGGCCCTATTGGCAACCCGGATTTGACCGTAATTTCCAGGAGGCTGCCGCTCGTCGCCCCCTCTTCCTGATTAACTTGCTCCGCAGACAGAGGGAGAAACTTGGCCTCAAAATACTTGGCCGTGCTCGGATCGTCCCATTTGATGTCTTGCGGCTTCAGCGGCTCGGGCCGGAAGCCAAACAATTGCACGCTCCCGGTCGCCGGTTCACCCGACATGACCCGGCTGAACACCAATTCGGAGGGGACAGCCTTGGCCCCCACCGAGAACCGCCCCGTGATCGTAAACGTCACCTTGCTGCGGTTCGGATCGTTGGTCAGAATGCTCGCGCTCTGCCGGAAGGCACCGGAGATCCCTTTGCTCTTCCAGCTCACCTTGACCGTCTTTTGTCCGCCGGGCGGCACAATGGTGTGCTCGCTGAGATCACTCAACGTGCACTTGCAGCTACTCGGCCCGGGGCTGAGATCCAAGGGGGCCTTGCCGATGTTGCGCACAACGAACTCGTGGCTTCCCTGAGCACTCATATCCATGGTGCCGAATTCGTGGGTATCACGGTCCACCTGGGCTTCAGGCTGGGGCATGCCCGCAGTCGGCGCCGCGGTCTTGCTCGGCGCGGGCCTAAGCGCTCCCCCGGCCCACGGGAACCTCTCGATCCGGACCAGCGCACTCCCAAACCCGAGACCAACGCCCACAACCAACGTCAGAATAACGGCAATCCAAACTCGCATGGCAAACCACCGCACGGAGTCTTCAAGATGATCATCTGGTCTCAGTATAACACCTTACTTCATTGGGGAACCACCACGTTTTAGCGACTCGCGAATGTCCTCAGGCAGTTTCTTGTCGAGGTGGGGGGTGATCGCATCCAACTGGAGGGCTCGCTCGGCCTCCTGTCGGAATTCCGTCCCCTGCCCTGCCGCCCGGTAAGCAGTCGCCAACTTCGCTCGGCAGATCGCACTATTGGGGTACAACTCAACCGCCCTCTGGTACATCTTCTTGGCCATCTTAAGGTCGTCCGAGCGGTCCGTCGTGCTAAAGGCATCAAAATAGCGGTCGCCGTAGTAGAGCCACGCGGAGGCGGCTTGCGACTCCCGTGCCAAGGCTTCCCGGGCGGCCTGATCGAACCGCTGGAACGCCTCCGGATCAGGCTGCTGCCGCCATTGGCTAAAGGTCATGTTGGCTAGTTGCTTCCACGGTTCTGAGGCTAGAGGATCAGCTGCCGCGGCCTCGTGCAGGTACGCTTCGGCTCGGCCCGGATCCCGATCCGCCATGCGCATGGCGCCTTGGCATTTCATGACGGGCGAGTAGGCGCTTGCATAACAGGCGACCGCCAATCCCACGCCGGCGGCCAGGGCCAGAAGACTGCTGCGTTGCGTCCATTCCCGCGGCGGCCGCGTCCCGACGAGTCCGACGGCCAAAAGGAGCCACAGGCTTCCAGCCACCCCGGGAAAACCAATCCCACCGGCAGCCAACAGGTTGACCAAAAGGACGAGCACGCCGATTGCCAGAAGCGACCGAGGTAGGACGCCGCGGTTGATCCAGGGGAGGAACAAGAAGGCCGTTCCTACGGCCAAGGGCAGGCCGACCGCCACCGGGGTCATGCCGGGTGGTGCAGAACTCATCAGGCCCAACGGGACTGAAAGCAGAAACCCGAGGGCTCCACCAACGAGAACATGGATAGGTGAGTCGGGCTCCGCCGCCGGAGGCGAGGCCGTGGAGGCGTTCGATTCGCGACGGCTGGCCAGGACGACGCTCCCGTAGAAAACGCCGAGCACCGCCAGCAAGGCCAAGAGGGTGGGCGTGCCGGCGGTGGCCCAGACCTCGAGGAGGAAGTTATGCGGATCGGCAATCTCTTCGCTAGCCTGGGGCAGTTTGTAGGCGGTGTAGGCGTGCTGAAAATGGCCCGGGCCGCAGCCGGCCAGCGGATGGTCGGCGATCATGTGCAGCGTGGCCTGCCAGTATTCGAGCCGGTAGCCCAGCGATTTGGACGCCTCGGACCACACGAGCCGGTCCAATCCGCCAATCGCCACGGCAACGCCGAAGAGCACTGCCCCGATCGCGGCGATCGTGCAGAACAACCTCCAATTCAAACGGAAACGCCCTGGGACGACTACTCCGACGAGAAGCATCCCGAACAGCGCGGCTAGATAGGCGCTACGGCTTTTCGTCAACAACAGGCAGATCGCGATGGGCGTGGCGATGATCGCGACGGCCAGCCACCGACAGAGTTTGGTTTTGGCCCCGTTATTGTCCGCGACATCAGAGCCGGAGCTTGCTGCCCCAATCCGCTCTTCGGAGCCGGGCCGTGTCGGCCCGACTTCGGGGCGGCACGCCCCGGCTCCGAAACCAATCCCGACGGCAATCACCAGCCAGGGCGCAAGATAGCCGGCCAGCGAGTTCGTGAGGGCAAAGGTGGCCAGCGGCTCGACGCTTTCCAGGCGTTTTTCGTACATTTCCCGTTCCCGGGAACCGGGTTCGAACCAAAGCCCCGCCGCGCGAAGGGCGCGATCCGGGTCCTTTTCGTACATAGCCCGCGTGGTTGGCAGTTCGTAGAAGTACTGGTACAGCCCGTGCCCCGCTAGCGACACGGCCACGGCCACCATCACCACGACCAAGGCCCGGACTTCTCGGCGACCGGTGACCAATTGCCGGGCGAGAAAGAAACTGAGCCCGAAGCCGACCCACTCCCAGAGCATGTTGACGGCCGGCCGAGGATTACTGTCCCAGGCGCCCCAGAGGGCGGAGATCGAATAGAGCCCGACAAGCACCGCCACGGCCCCGTCGGTCCAGCCGAAACGGATGGCGAGTTTTCGTCGTCCGATCGCGCCGAGGAGCCAGAAGATCGCCAGAGCTAGCCAAAGCATGACCACCGGCAATCCGTCGCCCTGTGCGGCCGCCGCTTCGCTGGGAAAGAGAGGCCGTGCGACAAACAGAGCTGCCAGCGCGACCAGCAGCCAGGGACGCCAGCGGTCGATGCCGGCTTCGCCAGCCGGGGCGTCGGACTTTTCGACGGCCAGGGGCCTCGCTTTGCGGTCGGGCTTACGTCTTGTCATGAGGGTCGTCTTTGCCCTGGGTAGCCTGTCCATGCCGGCCGGCTGTTTCCAGGATGCCGATCAACACGAGCATGCAGGTAACCAACAGAAGGATGATCGCCGCGCCGAGCATGTTAACCTGGCGCAACA
>JBDKTH010000764.1:0-3593 GCA_039680305.1 Thermoguttaceae bacterium
GGTCTATAACGAAGTCACGCACGTGACCGAGGTCCTCGACAGGGCCCTGCGTTACAGCCACGAGGTGCTCGTGGTGGACGATGGCTCGACCGACGGCACGTCGGCCCTCTTGGCCGCGCGCCGCGACATCTGCCTGCTCACCCATCCGCGCAACCTGGGCTATGGGATGGCCCTCCGCTCGGCCTTCGACTATGCCCTGCACGAAGGCTACGACGTCTTGGTGACGATCGACTGCGATGGTCAGCACGAACCGAGGTTGATCCCCGAGTTCGTCGCCACCTGCCTTGACCAGGACGCCGCCATCGTGTCGGGCAGCCGCTATCTCGAACGATTCCCCGGCGATAGCCTGCCTCCCGAGGAGCGCCGACGCGTCAACCTCCTGGTCACCGAGGAACTCAATCGGCGTCTGGGCCTGAACCTGACCGACGCCTTTTGCGGCTTCAAGGCCTACCACGTGCCGATCCTGGCCAAGTTCGACCTGACCGAAACGGGCTACGCCATGCCGCTGGAGCTGTGGGTCCAGGCGGCCTCGCTGGGCTTGAAGATCGTCGAGTTGCCGGTCCCGCTGGTCTACTTGGAAGAAGCGCGTTCCTTCGGCGGCTCGCTGGACAATGTCGACATCCGCCTGAACGTCTATCGCCAGGTGCTCCAGCGGAGCATCGAACGCGCCGGACTGTTGCACGCGGTTCCTGATACGACTCGGGAGCGAAGAAGCATCCGATGACGACCGGGGCCCAGTACGTCCAGTATCGCCGACTCCATGCGCCGCGGGAGGACCGCACGGCCCTCATCGAGCCGCCGGCCGAGCAGGTCGGCGATCTGCTGGCGGCCAATGCGGCCCTGCGGGCCGATTATGCCTACGACGTCCAAGGCCGGCCGCTCGCAGTGCTTGCCGGTCAGGCCCGGCAGGAGTTGCTGGCCCAGGCCCGGCGCTGGACGGCCGCCTATCGCGACATCGCCCCCGCGACGCTGGACGCGACGACGATCCTTCTGGCCGGTCATCAGCCGCAGTTGTTTCACCCGGGCGTATGGTTCAAGAACTTCGTGCTCGATCAGCTCGCCCGGCAGCACAACGCGGTCGCCGTGAACCTGATCGTGGACAACGATACGGTCAAGCACAGTTCGCTGCTGGTTCCCGGCGGTTCGCCCGAGACGCCGACCGCGGTCTCGCTCCCGTTGGATCGCTCGGAGACGCCGGTGCCCTATGAGGAGTGGCGGATCGAGGACCGGGCTTTGTTCCGGAGCTTTGGGCCGCGGGTGGCCGAGCAGATTGCCCCCTTGGTGCCCGATCCGCTCGTGCGTCAGTACTGGCCGATGGCCGCGCGGCGCATGTGCCGCACCGACAATCTCGGGGCTTGCCTGGCCCAGTCGCGGCATCAGCTCGAAGGGCAATGGGGGCTGAACACCTGGGAAGTGCCGGTCAGTTGGCTTTGTCAGACGGAATCGTTCGCCTGGTTCCTCGTTCATCTCGTGGCCCAGTTGCCCCGGTTCCGCGAGGCGTACAACGAGGTGGTCCAGGCCTACCGCCGCGCCAACCATATCCGCAGCACGGCCCATCCGGTGCCCGACCTGGCCGCCGAGGGCCCATGGCTCGAAGCCCCGTTCTGGATCTGGACCGAGGAGGAACCGCAACGCCGCCGGCTGTTTGTCCAACAACGGACCGACGCGATCGTCCTCTCCGACCGCCAGGGCCTGGACGTGGAACTGCCGATGCGCGCGGGCGGCGACGCACGCCGGGCCGTGCCGCGCGTGGTGGAGCTGACGGAACGCGGAATCAAGATCCGCTCCCGAGCCCTGATCACGACCCTCTGGGCCCGGCTCGTCCTGGGCGATCTGTTCCTCCACGGGATCGGCGGGGCCAAGTATGATCAGGTGACCGACGCCTTGATCGCCCGGTTCTTCGGCCTCCAACCGCCGCGGTTCATGGTCGTCTCGGCCACGCTCTATCTGCCGATTCCCCACCGCAAGACGACCGCCGACGACCTGCACCGAGTCCAACAGCAGCTGCGTGAACTGACCTTCCATCCCGAGCTGTACCTCAACAGCAACGACGCCTCGGCCCCGCAAGCGCTGATCGCCGAGAAGTTTCGCTGGATCCACACCGAGCCGACCCCGGCCAACTCCCGGCAACGCTTCTTTGAGATCCACCGAATCAACGAGGCCCTGCAACCGTTTGTGCGCGTCGATCGCAAGCGGTTGGAAGAGGAACGCGAGCGGATCAATCACGGCCTGCGGGCCGAGGGCATTCTGTCGTCGCGGGATTACGCGTTTTGTCTCTACCCGGCCGACCTGCTGCGGGAGTGCTTCGCCGGGCTGGTGCCGAAGGCGTAGCGTTCATGCCTGTTTAGCCGCGGCACTTGTGCCGCGCGGCCATGCTCACACATCAGCTCCCGGCACAAGTGCCGGGGCTAAACGAATTGGGTGGCGAGCCGCCACACCCATATAACTTGCTATATTAACACCACCCGTTCGCTGTATTCACGGTGCCATTTATCCCATTCAATGACACACTTTCTCTTGATCTGTACCATCCAATGGTATAATTGCTTTAGGTCGTGGGAGGAACAGCCGAGGTTGGCTTATAGAGATTCGCCAGAGACACAACAAAACGCACTCCCATTTATCCGGCCCCTCCATTGACGCCTGAAGACATCCTGAACTTTATCGAACTGGATTGGTTCGTTCGTGCCTGGAAGGAATTGGGCCTCGACGATGAGAAGTCGCTAGCGGCCTTGCAGATTCGCATCATGTGCAACCCAAAGGGCGCGCCGGTCATCCCCGGTACCAATGGTGTCAGGAAGCTTCGTTACTCGCCGCCTGGATGGGAAATCGGCAAACGCGGAGCGTTGAGGGTGTGTTACGTTTACTTTGAGAAGTACGGATTGATCGTGCTTCTCCTCGTATACCTCAAGGGGGAAATGGATAACATTTCGGAAGCTGGCAAGCACGCCATGCGAACGGCAATCGAAAGGATCGAGGGATCTTTGAAGAAGCGATTCGGCTTCTAGTGGAACATTTTGTCAATTCGGAGTTTCGTGAGATTCGCGATGCGCGAGATGAGTAAGAGAGGGGACGCCATGGAAGACGTAAAGAAGCTGACGGTTGAAGAAAAACTGATTCAGGGGCTCGAAAGCTTTGCTGATGCACTCGAAAACGATGAAGACCTGAACGAGCGGTTCACGTGCCACAAGGTCGTTCTTGATTTGCAGCCGAGTCCCCATAACCCAGAGCTTGTGAAACAGACGAGAAAGGTTTTGAGGGTCAGCCAGCGACTGTTTGCCCAGTTCCTCGGAGTATCCACCAAATGTGTGCAATCCTGGGAACAGGGCGATACAACACCGCAGCCCATGGCATGCCGTTTCATGGATGAGATTCGTCACGATCCCGAGCGGTGGCGGAATCGGTTCAGAGAGTTCGTTGTCCCCAAGGTGACGCAGTAGCCATTTCTTCGGCTTTTGGACATCGGGAGCCTGTCGGAATTTTTGTGTCAGCCGGGCAGGGAACGATATTTGCCATTCAGTTCGGGCAGGCGGCCCTCGAACAGGATGGCGAAGTGGTTGAGGGCCTCCTTCCACTTTCGAACGGGCATCGTC
>JBDKTH010000190.1:0-2657 GCA_039680305.1 Thermoguttaceae bacterium
CGAGCAATCATCGACTTGCCGGTTCCGCTTTCGCCGGTGATCAACACCGTGGCCTTGGTGTCGGCCACGGCGTCGATCATGTCGTAGATCTTTCGCATCCGGTGATCGTGGCCGACGATGTTCTCCATGCCGAACCGCAGGTCGAGTTGGGCCTTGAGGTTCTTGTTTTCTTCCAGCACGCGGCGCTGATTGAAGGCCCGTTCGATGGCCATCTCCAGCTCTTCGTCGATCAAGGGCTTGGTGAGGAAGTCGAACGCCCCGGCGCGGATCGCCTCGATGGCCGACTCGACGGTCCCGTAGCCCGTCAGGAGAATCACGGAACTGGCGGGATGCTTTTGGCGGCACTGGTGGAGGATTTCGAAACCGTCGCCGTCGCCGAGCCGGATGTCGGCCAGGACGATATCGTACGATTTTCGCTCCAGGGCCAGGAAGGCTTCCGCACGGCTAGCGGCAGTGTCCAGTTGATAACCTTCGCTGCGAAGCCACTCGGCCATGGAATTTAGGAGATGCCGATCATCGTCAACCAGTAGGAGCAACCCTTTGCTGTTCATGCCTTCACCCTGGGCTGGCCGCACGCCGGCAGTGGTCGTGACGTGGGCGATGGTGCGTCGAGGCGTAGCGATGCGGCCGGGGGAATGGTCCGCATGGCGTCCCCCCTGTGCGTGGTGTTAAAATCTGCCAGATCGACAACGGGATCCGCGCTTGACCCCACTATCGACCGGATAATGTAACTCATTGGTGGATCGTACTTTCTGTGGACCGCCCAGGTCTTGGACGGGGGAGCTAAACGGGGGAAGACAGCCCCGGCTGTCGAGAAATATCTACGTTACGGGGTGCAAGGAGTCAACGTTCTAGTTGATGTAATTTGTCTAGCTTCCCAAATAGCCCCTTGGAGATAGGATATGTTCTTGGAGCCGCCGAAGCGGGGCAGTCGTCCTCAGCCGACGACTGTAGCTGAATGATCACCTCCCCCGTGTAGCTACAAAAATCGGCGTATGTCCCGCTGTACCGGGGGGGCTGATTGGTATGTTTGGGGCATTCAATCCTAGCCATTTGCGTACTACCATTTACCCAGGAGAGCTTCAGGAGAAACCTGAACCCGCCCAACAACTTGACGTCGGCGTTCCCTCGACGGTGGCAAGCTGAGCGGCGATCCAGAGCTTTGAAGCGTGTGTGCCTTGGGGGCAAGGTGACGGAGGCTCTCGGTGGGGGTTTGGCCAAAGACCGCCCGATACATCGTTTCCTCATTACTCTTCTTGGGAGTTGCTGATGAGCATCAAACTACTAATCGCTGATGACCACGAAGTCATCCGCACCGGGCTAGCCAGTCTCTTGGCCGGCTCGAACATCGAGATCATCGCGCAGGCCGCTAACGGTAAAGAGGCGGTGAGCCTCGCCGAGCAGCATCGGCCCGAGGTGATCCTCCTGGACATCCGCATGCCGGACGGCGATGGCCTGGCCACCCTGGAGAAACTGCGGGCGAAGGTTCCGGAAAGCCGCGTGGTGATGTTGTCGACCTACGACAACCCGACCTACATCGCCCGCGCGGTCGCCTTGGGCGCCAGCGACTACGTGCTCAAAGGCTCCAGCCGCGAAGACTTGATCACCACGATCGAGGCCGCGGCGGCCGGCGAGTCGCCGTCGCGCGCCGGCGAATTGCGTCGCGTGGCTGGCGCGATGAAGATCCGGCAGGTGATCGACGACGACGACGTGCCCCTGACCCAGCGTGAAACGCAGGTCCTCCGCCACGTGGCCCTCGGCCTGAGCAACAAGGAGATCGGCCGCTCGCTGGAGATCAGCGTCGAGACCGTCAAGGAGCACGTGCAGAACATCCTTCGCAAGATTGCCGTCAGCGATCGCACGCAGGCGGCCGTCTGGGCAGTCCGTAAGGGCCTGGTCTAGTCCCCGGAACTGTTCAAGGCGTCGGTGACAAACCCGAGAAGGGCGTTGTCGACCTTTGGCCGAATTGAACGCACTGCAGACAATAGGCCCGCTAGGCTTTCCTGGCGGGCCGTTGTATTTCTTGCGAGCCGTGGACGAGGGAGGAAGAAGGAAGGACTAAGGACTAAGGAGGATTGTTCTCGCCCCGGAACGACGAATCAAGCTGGCTGTTGCTTCACAGATCGCTGGACGCACGGCGCTGCTTGCCAAAGGCAAGCCGTGCTGCGGCTTCGCCTCGCTCGGAATTTCGGAGACACGGCTTGACGAAAAGGCAAGCGATGACAGACTCGCTCTTCGTCCTTCGTCCTTCGTCCTTCAATTCGCCCGCGGGTGGGCCTTCTCGTAGGCGGATCGTAGCGCGGTCGTGCTGACGTGCGTGTAGATCTGCGTGGTCACCAGGCTTTTGTGGCCGAGGAGTTCTTGGACACTGCGGATATCGGCGCCCGCATCAAGCAAGTGGGTGGCGAAGCTGTGTCGCAGGGAGTGGGGCGTGGTGCGGCGATCCAGGCCGGTGGTGCGGAGGTACTTTTCCAGCATCCGGGCAACGCTTCGCGTGGTCAGGCGGCGGCCGAATTTGTTGACGAACACGGGCGAGTTGGCCCCGGCCACCTCGCGGGGACTGAGGTGGCGAACCGACATCCACCGATCCAACGCGCGGACCGCATAGGAGCCGATCGGCGAAAGCCGCTCGCGCCGTCCTTTGCCGCGCACGCGAA
>JBDKTH010000726.1:0-6701 GCA_039680305.1 Thermoguttaceae bacterium
CGCAAACAGAACACATAGCCGCCGGCAATGGCGCTCAGCAGCAGCGCAGGCAGGATCCCAAAGAGGGCCGCGTGACGAATGGCGGCCATTTGCCGTTCATATTGCTCGGCCGTGACGTCGAATCCGACCGCCCCCACCTGCTTGCCTGAGGAATCGTAGAACGGCGCATACGAACTGATCCAGACTCCCCATTGGTCGCGAGCCGGCGCATCCATGACTGTCGCATGCCCTTCGCGCAACGCCATCATCATGGCCGGATCGGGACTCTCGTACCGGTCCATGATCGCGGAATGGTCTTCCACGCCGTCGCCATCCCGGTCGCCCGGCGGTGTCGGATCTAGCACGAAATGGACATGCCCGTCGATGAGAACAACGGTGTAGACGAACCGGAGTACATCGATGCTCTCACGCATCGCGCGAAGTGGCCGGATCGCCTGCTGGTAGCTTTCGCTCTTCTCCTGCTCAGGGGAGACAAAACGGCGGTGCTGATCGCCGTCGATCAAGGCCGCGGCCACTTTCGCCCCGCGAAGGAGGTTGCTCCGTAACTCGTCGGAGTACGCCTGGGACGCCTGACGGTAGAGGGCCGCAATGCTCAAGCAGGCGGAAGCGAAGATCGCAATCCCGACCACCAATGCATCTCGCACCGGATCGATGCGACTGGAACCGCCCAACCTGGGTTGTTGATCCATCATCTGAGCGACGTGCTGGGAAGGACATGCCCCCAACCATCAATAGCCTAGTTTACGAAGGGTAATGTCGCTGAAGCGGGGGGCGCAAAAGCACGGGCGGGGGCACTCCCCCGCCCGTGCTGCCTTGGCTGACTGGCGTCGCTATAATCAGACGAACTTCGTCACCCCCGGCATGGCCGTGGGGTAGGTTCCATCCGCGCCCGGCTTGACCGGTGGCTCCACGTCAAAGGCGTAACGCGGCAGGCTGAAGGAGAGCTGGGAATTCATCGCCTGCTCCCAGGTGATCATCTGGCCGGTGTAGCAAACCATCTGGGCCAGGATCGCCAGCATCGTGCTGGTGAACATGTAGCTGCTGTTGTTGTTCGGCTTGCCGGCGCGGATCGAGTCGAACATCTCCTTGTGCTCGACGTCGTACATGCTCACCTTCGGTCCCTCGTACCGCCAGGTGAGCGAGCCTTCGATCCGTGGCTTGCTGGGCAGGTAGCAACGCCCCTTGGTCCCAAAGATCACGTCGGTCGTCTCGTTGTAGCAGCCGACCTGATCGCGGGTGAAGCCGAACACGCGCACGCCGTTGTCGTACTCGAAGACCATGGCCTGGTGGTCGTACTGGTCGCCGTACTTGGGTTCGGTGCAGACCTGGCGTCCGCCGAGGCCCCAGGCCTTCACCGGCGGCTTGTCGCCCATCGCCCACGAGGCCTTGTCCAGGCTGTGGATCAACTGCTGGGCCGTCTGATCGCCGGAGAGCCAGTTGAAGTGGTACCAGTCCTTCATCTGGAAGTACATCTCGCTCCACTCCGGCTTGCGTTCGCGCACCAGGTACGGGCTGCCGATATACGTCTCCTGGATTGCGACGATGTCGCCGATCGCGCCGTCCAACACGCGCTTCATCGCTTCCCGCACGCCCGGATCGTAGCGCCAGCAGAGGCCGGAGACCAGGGCGAGGTTCTTCTTCTTCGCCTCGTCGGCAGCCGCCATGGCCACTTTCAGCCCGGGCGCGTCCAACGAATGGGGCTTTTCGCAGAACACGTGCTTGTTCGCGTCGATCGCCGCCTTGAGCATTACGGGATGGAAGTGCGAGGCGGCGGCGATGAGCACCACGTCCACGTCGCTGGCGATCAGTTTCTGGTAGGCGTCGAAGCCGACAAAGCAGTGATCGTCGGCCACTTCCACCTGCTTCGGCTTCATCTTCTTCAGCCGCTCGCGGGCGCCCTGGAGGTGATCGTCAAACACGTCGGCCATCGCCACCAGCTTGATGTCCTCGCCGGCGTTCATCGCGTTGGCCGCCGCACCGCTCCCACGGCCACCGCAGCCGATCAAGCCGATCTTGAAGCCGGCAGTGCCGGCGGCATGCGCGCTGCGCCCAATCGGCAGCGTGCCAGCCATCGCTGTCCCCATGGCCGCGGCCGTGGAGAGCTTGAGGAAATCACGTCGCGAGCTTTGCGAAGCAGGTTGATTCGCCATGATCGGCTCCTTCAAACAGGGGTGGGAAATCAAGGGAGGAACACGTCCGTGTTGGGGGAACGTGAGGGCTCATGCGTACAGGGTAGTATTCGCACCCGGTGGAGTCAAGCAGGCTAGCACCCCACTTGGCTTTCGGAATTTCGCGCAGCACGTCTTCCGCGGTTGCCTCGCCCGCACAACATCTTTCGATTCCGGTCTGGAAATTGCACTTGTGGACATAGGATTTCGCGAGGTCAGCCTGCTGACAACCGTTTTGAGTCAGGAGATCGAGGAATGAACATTACCACTTGCTGGACCGCTGGCGGGATGGCCATGCTGCTCAGCGTGCTTGCAGCGTTCCAAACCATGGCCGCAGAGCCGTCTGCGTCAAACGCGCGGGCTTTTCCACGTTCACCAGTGACGATTAACGACCAACCAACACCGCGTCAATCCGACGCTCCTCCGCCTCCAGCCAAGGAGACGCCGCCCGCGACAGGAGAGCCGGCGGTAGTCATCCCCAACCAACCTGCGCCCTTGCCAGCGACGCCTGGCGTTGCCGGGCCCACCGTCCCACCGATCGGTATCGGGCCGATTCCGCCGCGACTCCCGCCGCCGACGATCGGCTTTCAGTACATCCTGCTGCCCGGCGCCGGCTACAAGATCGTGAGCGTGGCACCGTTCTCGGCGGCGGCACGGATGTGCTTGGACTATGGCGACGTGATCCTGGCGATCAACGGCTGTCCGATGACCCACTACGGGGCCGATGTCCCAGTCCGCGCCAAAGCCGCGGCCACGGATGGATGGCTGACGGCGTACGTTTTCGAGCGGTATACGGGCTTGTTAGTAACTCGGACGGCGAACCTATTCGGCCCGGCCTCGCCACCTCCAGCGGCGGGCCCGACGCCGATTATACCAGGCCCTGCTGTGCCACTGCCGACTACACCGGGCCAGCCACCGTCTGCACCGGTCCCGCCCGCGCCCAGCGCGAAGGAAACCACACCGCCAACCGACGAGCGATCGGCGCCAAAGGCGAAGGAGAAACCATCGCAACCGGCACCGGGGGAACCGAGGGAGAAGCCCTCTCAGGCCCCAGAGGCTGAGCCCCCCGCCCCAGCGCCGCCAGCCCCGCCCGTCGAGACCGAGCCTGCCCCCCCTTCCACGGAGCGACCGGAAGCCAAGCGTGAGCCGCCCCCGGCGAAAGCCTAAGGCATTCGGCCGGGATTTCTTGGTCCTGCAGGGGGGAAGAACCGCCAATCGTCTTCTGACGCTGACGCAAGTGATCGGACCCGGGAGCCACCGCTTCCAGGCGTCCCGTTCGCTGACCGTAAGACTCGCTGTTACAAAGAGTTAAGAACATTTGCGGCCCGTTCTCCTTCAAGACGACCTTTTGCGCAAAAGCGCGTTTCGACCAAATTTTCGTTGACGCTTCAGACAGTCCCTGAGTAGCCTGGAAGGATAGGCAATTTCCCGGTCTTAGCAGGGGTTTCTCGCATGTCGAAGCGTTTTGGACTGCTGGCTCAACTCAAGCGAACCCTCTCTTCACGTCGCGGGGCAAACCGTTCGCCTTTGGCACGGCCGCGGCAGTTCCGTTTCGAGTCGCTCGAAGCCCGCCAGGTTCTCAGCGGGCTTTCGCCGTTTGCGGCAAGCGACGCCGCCGCAACGCTCGTCGGCCAGAGTGTGACGGTGGACGTCCTGGCCAACGACAGCGACGCGGATGGCGATCTGGATCCTGGGTCCCTGGCGATTGTTCCCACGGCCACCCCGGCTCATGGCTCGGTGAGCATCGATGCAACGACTCACCGGCTCGTCTACACGCCCGTCGCCGGCTACTACGGCGAAGACAGCTTCCGCTACACGGTCAGCGACTTGCTCGGCAATGTCTCCAACCAGGCTACGGTGACCATCCAAATCGATGCCAGACCGGTCGCCAATAATGACTCCGTGACGATCGAGCCGGGAAAGCCGGTGACGATCGCTATCCTGGCCAATGACACAGACGCCGACGGCGACCTCAGTCTGGCGACGGTCGAGATCATCCCGGCGGCCGGCACAGAATACGGCACGATGACCTTCGATACGGCCAGCCGCCAGGTCACCTACACCCCCAAAGGCAAGTTCTACCACGCCGATTCCTTCCAATATGTAATTACGGATAGCAAAGGATTCGTCTCGAACACGGCCACGGTGACGATCAACGTCAAGCCCGAAGACCGCTCGGCCTTTGCCGACGTGGGCGAAGAGGTGGTGATTCCGCTCTTGACCGAACTGACCGACGGGGCGGGCAACCCGCTGAGGATTCGCGTCACCAACGCGCCGGACCATGGCTACTGGTCGATCGACGGCGGCACCGTGCGGTATACGCCGGACGGGGACTTCACCGGGAAGGACAGCTTCGGCTATCGGATTGTCGACAGCCAGAACAACCAGTCCAGCGAAGGCACGGTCACGATCACCTATGCCGACTATGACAAGGTGGACCTGCTGCGAAAGACCTCGCAGAATCCCACGACGGGGAATCTCTGGTATCATCTGGAGACCATTAATCCCGGCACCCTGACCGCGGAAGCCGTGTTCGCCCTCAGCGGGGGCAACATCGAAATGACGCTCTACGAACTGAAGCCGGGCGCCAACCCGGAGAGCTTCAATGATTCCGACCTCGTCGAACTGACCGTGCAGAACCGCCGCATCGACTGGAACGTCGAGGGGCGGGGCGAGCACTACTTCCTCAAGCTGAGCGGCACCAACTCGAACGTCGATCTCCGCCTGGCCAACGTCTTCAACCGGGACGTGGCCGGGGCCGCCACCGAGGATCCCCACAAGTCGATCGTCTATGGCACCGACGGCGACGATAAGCTGGAGATCTCCCCGTCCGACGTGATCATCACCGACGTCGGCGAAGGCTTTTCGATCCGTTACACCATCGACCTGACGGCCAAGACCGGCACCCCGCCACAGCTCCGGCCGGTGGAATTCGATGGCGGCGCCGGCACCAACTCCGTCGTCGTTACCGGAGACTCCACCAACGAGACGGTCGACGTCGCTCGCTCGGCCGACAGCGTGACCATGACCGGACTGCCCTTCTCGCCGGTCCTCAAAGGCGTGTCGTCGGTGACGGTTGCTGGCGGAGGTGGAAACGACACAATCCTGCTTCACGGGACTTCGGCCGAGGAGACCTTCACCAACAGCGACAATCCGACGCTGGAATCGTCGGCGATGAAGATCATCGCCACGGATTTCGACACAATCCAAGTGGATACGGATCAGAGCACCGATCTGGCCAAGCTCTTCGGATCGACCGGCGACGATGAACTCGTCGCCTCCCCCGCCGCGACCACGTTGACGCGCAGCGATGGTTACACCGTCGTGCTCAACGGCTTCAAGACGGTCAACGTGACGTCGCTCAAGGCAAGCACCGACTTCGACAAGGCAGTTCTCACCGGCAGCGACGCCGACGATACCTTTACCGGCGATGCCAAGAACGATCTCGCAACCCTGGTCTGCGCGGTCGACAGCGAGTGGAAGATCACGGTCACCGGGTTCGACGAGGTTGCGGCGACGGCCGTTGCCGGGGGAACCGACACGGCAACCTTCATCGACTCTTCGGGCGATGACACGTTCACCGGAACGAGCGCCGAATCCTCGCTGAAACGCGACGACGTCTATTGGTACCGAGCCCTCAGCTTCCCCGCGGTGACCGTCACCTCCTCGACCGGCGGAAGCGACACCGCCAACCTCGAAGGCTCCTCGGGCGATGAGACCTACCTCTTTGACGCCAAACTGAACGAGGCCACATTGAAGCCCGCGGCCGGCGACAGTTATTCGATCAAGGTCGCCAAGTTCGCCAAGGTGACGGTCGATGGCAAAGGCGGCACCGATACGGCGACCCTGACCGACTCCGCGGGCGACGACACGTTTACCGTGACGGCCAAGGACCAAAAGGCGTCGCTCAGCGGCAGCGGTTTCTTGACCGAAGTGGTTGCCTTTGCCACCGTCACCGCCGAAGCCAAGGAAGGCGGCACGGATAAGGCGGTCCTCACCGGCACCGACGGCGACGACACGTTCAAGTCTGATCCGGCGACAAAGACCAGCACCCTGACGGCCAACGGCACCTACGAGGTCAAAGCCTTTGACGACGTCACGGTGGATGCCCTGGATGGCAGCGACCAAATCGAGCTCGTCGATTCCTCCGGCAACGAAACCCTGACGCTCAAGCCCACCGGCATCGACTTCGCGGGGAGCGGCGCCGCGGTCCACACGCAGAACTTCGAGCACACGCCCGGCGAAACCGGGTTCGTCTTCGCCTTCAGCGCCTATTCGCATGACTCCGACACGGTCGTCATCAAGGACGGAGAGGGCGACGACAAGTTCCAGGCCGACCGGGATTCGACCAAGTACTTTGTCGGCGGGGCGACCGACCCGCTCTACACCGCATCGGGATTCCAGATCGTCACCTTCGACGCGACGGCCGGCAGCGACGACACCGATCAGGCGTCGATCCTTGGGTCGGATGCGGAAGATGTCCAAGACACCTTCGAGATCTGGGGCAGCAAGGCCACGGTCACGACTCGCGAC
>JBDKTH010000332.1:0-3288 GCA_039680305.1 Thermoguttaceae bacterium
CTTGGAAACGACCGAGGAAAAGCTGGTCCAACTGAAACGGGTCGAGGAACCTGAGAGGCCCAAGACGCAGTTGACGGAAACGGAGCGGAAGGTTGCTGCCGAGAAGAAGGAAGAGAATCGGATTCATAGAGAATCGAACCCGCATCCCGATGCATTTCGTTGTCACCGCCGCACGGCCTGACGATAGCCAAAGGTGCTTGAACCTCTCGCTGTGGCTCGGTCTCCCGGCCGAAAATACCTCTTGAGCGGGGGGGCAACAGGGTGCTGTAATTTTCGTGAGCAGCGAAACTGATGTGACCACATTTGCCGATTTGGTATAATGCATTTCTGTGTGGTCGAAGTTTCGTTAGTGGCCCGAGGGAGACGGGGATGAGCCTTGCAGAGCGATTGCGGTACGCTCGAAACGCCATGAACTTCACCTTAGCCGAGGTCGGGGAGCGCACAGGCCTCGGCGTATCGACGCTCTCAGATTTCGAGACTGCCAAGCGGGAGCCGAAGCTCTCGCAACTCAAGCAACTTGCCGACGAGTACAAACGCTCCATCGGCTTCTTCCTGGACGAAGCGGAACTCCAACCCGAGGTCGTACTCTGGCGTGCGAGGCCAACCTCGCCCCAGGCGCAAGAGGTTCAGGCTCAACTCCTGGAACTGGCCGAGCAGTACCACAACCTGGAAGTGTGGTGCCAGGATCGTCAGGAGTTCGAGCTTCCCGCCGCCGGTGGAAGCTCAGACACGTTCTCTTACCTGGATGCCGAGAAACTTGCACATCGAGTGCGCACTGAACTTGGCCTTGGGGATCGCCCTGGACAGACGTTGCTTCGGGTACTCGAAGAGGTCTGTAAAATCAAGATATTCCACCTGCCCTTCGAGCCAACCGGGAGCGCCGCTTGCACGCTCAGCGAACGGTACGCCGCCGCAATCCTGCTGAACTCCCTCAATGTTCGCTGGCGGCGCAACTTCGATCTCGCCCATGAGCTTTTTCATTTGCTGACATGGCGGGTCTTCCGGCAACCCGACTCGGCGGCATTCGTGGAACCGACTGAGAAAGAGGAGAAGTTCGCCACCTGCTTTGCCAGCAATCTTCTTATGCCTCGGGATGCGCTTCGTCTTGCCGTCAGTGCCCGGCTTGGCGACCGCACGAAGTTCGGTTTCGATGACCTGTTCGAGATCGCCCGACAGTTTGACGTATCGCTAGAAGCCCTTCTCTGGCGGATGAGCTTCGTCTATCGGATTCCGAAGGAACGGGTCCAGGAACACCTCGATCAGTTCCGCACTCAGGTGAGCTTCTGGGATGATCGTGAGCGGGATACTCCACCTGCACGTTCACTACGGTTTCAAGCCTTGGCTCGGCAAGCCCTTCGCAAAGGCATGATCTCTGCTGGACGGTATGCAGCGTATCTCGGCATCTCAAGACGGGAAGCTATGCAGGTTGTCCAACAGGATGCTAACGAAGATGCCGAAGTTGAAGTTGCTGATTCTCGATGCTAACGTAGTCATCTACTTGCACGAGCATGAACTATGGCAGGCCGTCCTGGAACGGTGCGAGGTCCATCTTTCCGGCATCGTGATCGACGATGAAGTTCGGTTCTATCCGGGCACCGAATATGACGAGGTGATTGACCTGTCTCCCGATGTCGATGCCGGGCGTATCCAGCGGTTCGATGTGCCAGTGTCGGAGGTCAAGGTGTTTCGGGATCAGTTTGACCCGGTGTACCGTGGTGATCTTGATCCGGGCGAAGAGGAATCGCTGGCCCACATGCTCCATGCGGCGAAAGATTTCCTGATCTCGTCAGGGGATGCCATCGTCTACCGCATCCTCGGCAACGTGAACCGGGGCGATGCCGGGATTTCCCTAGAAGAAGTCTTGCAGAAGGTCGGCCTCAGCCGAGGCAACCTGCCGTGGCAGTACACCAAGGCGTTCCAGGAAAGATACACCAGGGTCGGCCAGCAGGAAGCGATCCAGGGACTTGGCCGTAAGCAAAGCGGCCGGTGGTCCACGCTTGCCTGGCAATTCTCCCGGCCCCTTCGCCCAGGCAGTTCCCCGCCGCATGAATCAGGCCGACCTAATTCCGGTGATGGCCGCCACGACGCCCGAGTTGGCCCAGGACGATCTGGTCGGCCGTCGCCGCCCCTGGCCCCGACCCCTAGCAGCCAGACGGATGACGAGGGCGATATTACAGCGGCCGCCACTTGTAAACCGGAATTCTTCCTTTGATGGCTGTGGCGAGATCCCAATCATGGCCAGAGGGTAGCCAGAAGAAGGACAAAGGAGGCTGTGGCCGCGAAGCGGCCACAGCCTCCTAGAAATGTTCTGCTGCGCATTGGCCGTTGCCCGTAGTACAATGATCCCAGTTCGGCTCGAAAGTGCGTGCGGATGGTCCGCACGATGGCCGAAGCCATACAAATGACGTGTTTGCCGTGCTGAAGAGCAATCTGCCAATCACACGGTCAAAACCTAGGGAACGTTATCCTGTTCATCGAGAGGTTTGAGGACGCAAACCTCGGCGGGCGAAACTGGTACGACGGGACGACGTTCCGAATCGCCGGAAGTGCGATGGCCGGAAAGGGTTGCCTTGAGTACGAATGGCTCGACGGCCAATCAGGCGTAAAGGGCTCGTCCCCCGTCCGCCGCCTGTTTGAGCCGACCGACGAGGTTAGTGTCCGTTTCTACCTGAAACTCTCCAAAGGCTGGGGCTGGAGCGGCCAGAACTTCCATCCGCACTTGACGCACTTCCTGACTACCGAGAATTCCAAGTGGCATGGTCCGGCTGCAAGCCATCTGACGCTTTACGTTGAACCGGTCGGCGGCAAGCTACGTCTGGCCGCCCAGGACATCCAAAACAAAGACATACCCCACGGATTGACCCAAGGGCCTCTCAGGGGCGGCTACAACGGGAAGTCCTACGATAGTCAGGAAGTGCTCTTTCAGGATGACCAATGGCACTGTGTTGAAGCATACTTCAAGCTCAACACGCTTGATCTTGAGAACGACCGCCCGAACCGGGATGGCATTGTTCGTGGTTGGTTCGACGGGAAGCTCGTCATCGAGCACACCGACGTGGTGCTGCGATCCACCGATTTCCCCAAGATGAAATCCAACCAATTCCTGATGGCCCCCTATTTTGGGCCTGGACTTCTTCCGCACGCCCAGAAGTTGTGGATCGACGAATTGGCGGTCGGCACCAAACGGATTGGCCCCCTGTCCGTGAGGAGATCTGGAGCTTCGTCTGCAGACTAATGGTCTTATGGTCGTGAAGCGGACTTCCGAGGAGTTGCTGGGATGCGTCAAGT
>JBDKTH010001278.1:0-5448 GCA_039680305.1 Thermoguttaceae bacterium
CTGGTTCCCGTGATCCTGGTGCTCCGCGAGCCGGACTTGGGCACGTCGATGGTCTTCTTTCCGGTCTTTTTTGCGATGCTGTTTGCCGCCGGGGCCCGGCGGATTGATCTGGCAAAGCTCGTGCTGGTCGGCCTGGCCGCCCTGCCCTTCCTGTGGACCCAGATGAGTCTCGAGCAGCAATCCCGCGTTACGGCGTTGTTTGAACCCTCGGGGCCGGGGCAGACCGTCAGTCCCGAGGCCTATCAGTTCCACCAGGCCAGGCAGATGTTCGCGCTGGGCAACGTCTGGGGAAGTCTTTTCATCGGCCCGGCCATCGACGATCCAGCCGTCTATCATCTTCCCGAGGCCCGGAGCGATTTCATCTTCTGTGTGTTGGGCGAGCGGTTCGGGCTGGCGGGACTTGCGGTCGTGCTCGGGCTCTATGCGCTTCTGGCTTGGCGCGGGCTGGTGGTGGCGATGGCCACACGCGAGCCCTTCGGACGCCTGGTCGCCGTAGGTGCGGTGGCTCTGATGGCCGTGCAGGTGCTGATCAACACCGGGATGACCGTTGGGCTGCTGCCGATCACCGGACTTCCCCTGCCCCTGCTGAGCTACGGCGGCTCGGGGCTTCTGGCCCAGGGACTCTCGCTTGGGCTGTTGCTCAACATCGGCTCGCGTCCCGGCTACGAGATGGCCGGCGAACCGTTCCGGTATGCGGAGACAAACGGCTAACGGCGGGGCTATTTCTTTTGGGCCTCGATCTTGATGTCGTCGAGCGACAGCTTGCCGACTGCGCCGCGCATGCCGATATAGATGACCGCTTCGCGGGCACGCGGGGGTACGTCGATGACGGCCGTTTTCTGTTGCCAGGCGAACGTGCCGCGCCACGGCCCCACCGTCCCTTCGCCGACCGGGTTGCGAATTTCGTCGTAGAACGCGACTAGCAACGCGGGCAACTGCGAGGCGTTCTGGCCCGGGCGAATATCGTCACCCCGCACGTGCAGCGAGACCTTGAGCTCGTGGACTTCGCGGCCGTTGACGGCCATCCCCTGCAGGGCTTGGGCGCCCCGGCCCGGATCGGAGTTCTTGAACGTGATGTAGTTTTTGCCCGAGGGGGCTTCGTTGTCGGTCATCAACTCCAACTGCCGTTGATAGTGCCAGCCCGTCGGCTCGGGTGGATCGCCGGAGACTTCTTCAAAATCGCCGTTGTGGACCTCGGGATTGTTCGGGTCGGGCTGGATTCGGCGACGCTGCTCGGCCTCGCCGGTCATCGGGACAAAGAGGGTCGGGTGCAAGTCTTCTTTGACCAACTGACCATTAACCTTCTTGAGCATGTAGAGGTTCTGCTTGTACCGTTCGCCGCACGGAATCACCATGCGGCCGCCCTCTTTGAGCTGCTGGACGAGTGGCACCGGCACGCTTTCCGGCGAACAGGTGACGATGATCTTGTCAAATGGTGCGTGTTCGGGCCAGCCCTTGAATCCGTCGTCGACTTTGGCATGGACGTTCTCATACTTCAACTGCTTGAGCGTCCGCCCTGCCCGACGGCCCAGCGGCTCGACGATTTCGATCGTATAGACCTCGCGCACCAGCCCGCTCAACACGGCCGCCTGGTAGCCGCTGCCAGTGCCGATCTCCAGGACCTTGTCGGTGGGCTGGGGATCGAGCTGCTCGGTCATGTAGGCCACGACGAACGGCGGCGAGATCGTCTGTCCATCCCCGATCGGCAAGGCCATGTCGAGATAGGCGTACTTGCGTTGGGAGAGTGGCATGAACTCGTGGCGCGGCGTTCTGCGCATCGCCTCGATGACCCGGGGATTCTTAATCCCCGCGTCGACGATCTCCTGGTCGACCATCCGGTTCCGGTCCCGCTCAAACGCCTGCCGGGTTTGCCCGTCCACGTTTGTTGGAGCCACGACCGTCACAAAGCCGAAGATCGCCAAGCCGCAGAGGATGAGTCTGTTCATGAGATTTCCTGTAGGCAGTGGGCAGCCATCAGCAGTCAGCTCTCCGTATTCATCATTCTGCATTCTCGCCCGCCCCCTATATTCGGACAGCATGATCTGTCATAATTGAGGCCATTATGCGCCACTTTAGCATACGCCACACCAGGGTTCTTGCCGTCGCGTTGTCCGCGCAGGATTATTCTGAGCCGTCAGCTTTCGTCATTCCGCATTCTGCATTCATCATTCTGCATTAATTCTATGATCAATTTGTCGCTCAAAGATCAGATCGTCCAGCGGCTCCTGCCCCAGGTGCTAACGCCTGGACAGTATATTGGGGGGGAGCTGAACGCGGTTGTCAAGGATCACCGACTTGTGAGGGGTAAGGTCTGCCTGGCGTTTCCAGACCTCTACACGATCGGAATGAGCAACCATGGCCTGCAGGTGCTCTATCGGGCAGTGAATGCCCAGGCGGACTGGGTCTGTGAGCGGGTGTTCGCTCCGGGGAACGACATGGAGCAGCTGTTGCGGGAGCAGGGCCTGCCGCTATACAGCCTGGAGACGTTTACCCCCCTAAACGGGTTTGATGTCCTCGGGTTCACTCTGCAGCACGACCTGTCGTATGCCAACGTGCTGACGATCCTCGATCTCGGCGCAATCCCCCTGCGTGGTGGCGGGCGGACGATGGAGCACCCGTTGGTCATTGCCGGGGGGCCGTGCGTCCAGAACCCGGAACCGATGGCCCCGTTCATCGACCTGTTCGTGGTGGGCGATGGCGAGGAGGCCCTGCTTCAGGTCTGTGAAGAGTGGCTGCGGTTGAAGGACGCCGGGCACGATCGTGCGTCGGCCCTGGCCGAGATGGCCGTGCGGCTTCCGTTTGCCTACGTTCCCAGTTGCTACGAGCCGCAGTACGACGAGCAAGGCCGAGCCCTGACGCCGAAGCCCCTCCGTCCCGACGTGCCGGAGGTGATCCGGCCGGCGGTGGTCGAGGACCTGGATGCCGTACCGCTTCCCACCTCGCCGATCGTGCCCAACGTGGAGTGCGTTCAGGATCGGATCGCGATCGAGATTATGCGTGGCTGTCCGTGGCGGTGCCGTTTCTGTCAGAGCACGACGATCAAACGCCCGTTGCGGTTCCGCCGGGTAGAGACGATCGTCGAGGCGGCCTTGGAGTCGTATCGAACGACGGGCTACAACGAGATGTCGCTCTTGTCGCTTTCGACCAGCGACTATCCGCAGTTTGAGGAGTTGATGCGCCGGCTCCAAGAGACCTTCCGGCCCCTGGGCGTGGCCATCTCCGTCCCCAGCCTGCGGATCAACGAGCAGCTGCAGTCGATCAGCGAATTGGTGAACACCGACCGCCACTCCGGCCTGACGCTGGCACCCGAGGTCGCCCTGGACGACATGCGCGAGCAGATCGGCAAGCGGATCAAGAACGAAGTCCTCTTCGACGGCTGCCGCAACGCCTTTCAGCAGGGGTTCAACCGGGTGAAGCTCTATTTCATGTGCGGTTTTCCGGGCGAACGGGCGGCCGACCTGGACGGCATGATCGACATGGCCGAGACGATCTCGCGGATCGGCAAAGAGGTCACGGGCCGGTTCGTCACGGTGGTCGTCAACGTGTCGAACTTCATCCCCAAGCCGCATACGCCCTTTCAGTGGAACGGGATGCAGACGCGCGAATACTTCCGGCAAGCCCATCGCTACCTGCGCGACCGGCGACGGCTGCGCTGCGTGGAGGTGAAGTGTCACGACGTCGAGGGGAGTCTCTTGGAATGCGTGCTGTCGCGGGGCGACCGTCGCGTGGGCGAGGCGATCGAACTGGCCTGGCGCCGCGGGGCCCGGTTTGACTCGTGGAGCGATCGGCAACAACCGCACCTCTGGTGGCAGGCTCTGGAGGAGACGGGGATCGACGTTCCTGCGGTGCTCCACCAGCCGTATCCCGTCAACGCCTCGCTCCCCTGGGACCGCATCACTATCCGCCAAGGCCGCGACTATCTGCTCAGCGAGTACGGCCACGCGGTTGACCAGTTGGCCGCGATGCAATGCGGTGAGCAGGCCGATGGTTAGCGTTTCGTCAGGAGGTGTCAGCCCAGGCGTGAGTACGCTATAATCGACCGAGATGCAGCCCCCTGCCCTCCCCTGTCCTGGGACACGGTTAACGATTCAAGATTCGCATGAGTGTCTTCGCTATGCCTCGCTATCGCTTATTGGCCATCGACGTTGACGGGACGCTGGTGAACGTCCGCGACGAATTGACGCTGGCCACACGCGATGCGCTCGCCCGAGCCCGCGAGGCGGGAATTCATGTGGTGGTGGCCACGGGGCGTCGCTACGGCCGGACGTTGCATTTGCTGGAAAAGCTGGGCATCCAAGTGCCGCTGGTGGCGGCCAGCGGGGCTTTGGTCAAAGATCCTCGCGATCACCGCACGTTGTTCCGGGCGGAGTTTCCCGCGCCGGTGCTTTGCCAGTCGCTGCAGTTGATCGCCGGCTGTGGGTTCGAGCCGGTGCTGTGTGGCGACACGTACGCCGAGGGGTTCGAGTTCTATCATGCGCGAAACCGCGTGCGGAGCGTGGAGTTGGCCGAGTATCTGCGTTTGAACCCGGACGACGGCTGCTTCTGGCCCGAACTGTTGTGCAATCCGCCGCCGGGCGTGTTTACCGGCTTTGCCATGGGCACCCGGCAACAGATGCTTGCGCTCCAAGAGACCTTGCAGGATGCCTTGCCCGGCCAACTGGCCACCCACGTGCTGCGCAGCCCGCGGTATACGGGCTTCATGTGCGAGATCGCGCCGGCCGGGGTGACGAAGTGGTCGGCCATCCAGCGATTGGCACGGCAGTGGAGCATCGACGACGGGGAGATCTGTGCCGTCGGCGATGATGTGAACGACATCCACATGATCCGCGAGGCCGGGTTGGGGGTCGCCATGGGCAATGCCGTGCCGGAAGTCAAGGCGGCGGCCGATCGCGTGGCCCCGCGTCAGGAAGAGGATGGACTGGTGACCGTCGTGGAGTGGCTGCTGGAGAGTCAATAGCACCGAGCCGGGCTGTTGCGGCCCGGGATCCCATGAACCGCATCTTGGCGATCTGTCTGCTGGGCCTCTGGGCCTGGCCTGTCGTGGCGAGGGCAGACGACGATCTGACGGCCGCACGCCGGTTGTTTCACACGGGCAAGTATGCGGAGGCCCGGGAGATCTATGCCCGCACGAAAACGCCCGCTGCCGTGCTGGGGCTCGCTCGATCGCAGGCGGCCGAGGGAAAGCTGGACGAGACGGTCCAAACGCTCGTGGCCAGTGCCGGGGAACACGCCGACCTCCATGCCGAATTGGCCCTGCTGGCCTTCGACCGCGGCGACTATCCGGCGGCCGCCGGTTACGTGGAAACGTCGCTCCGCTTTGACACGGAGCAACTGCTTGCCCGCTGGATTCAAGGCGAGTTGTTCCGCGTGACGGGCAAGCTCGACGAGGCGGCCAAGGCCTATCGCTGGCTGGTCGAGTATTACAACGATCACGAGGTCAAGTCGGCC
>JBDKTH010000797.1:0-5763 GCA_039680305.1 Thermoguttaceae bacterium
TTCGCTCAGCTCAGTTTCCGCTCCGTGGCCCAGGCCAACGCGTTGACCATGAGCCGCAGGAAGCTTGCCTGGCGGAAGTCGTCGACGTGGCCAAGCGAGGTGTAAAACACCCGGGCCCCGCAGTGCATGCGGGTCCAGGCGACCGGCTCGGTGTGCTCGGGGATGGTGCCGGTCAGAAGAACCGTGGTGTCGGCGGCAATCTTGGGGTTGCGGTAGAGGCTTCCGGAACTCTGATAGGGTTCGACGCCCGCGAGGATCGGGTTTCCCTTGGCCCCTTCGGCGATCGCGATCTGGGGCAGAAGCTTGTTGGCGTAGTGGTTGCCGTAGTCGCCGCCGAAGACTTCCTTGTCCATGGCCAGCCAGTTCTGGAACCCGTGGCTGGCAGTGCGGATCCCGACGATCGGACGTCCGCTGGCGCAGTAGCGTTTGATCCGTTCCAGCGGCTCGCCGTCGATCTTCAGGCGTCGGGTGAAGAACACGGCGCAGTCGCACTGTTCAAGGTTTTCCAAGCCCGGGAGGCTTTCCTCGTTGGGGGCAAAGGCCCTGCTGCACTTCACCGGGTAGCCCTTTTCCAGATACTCTTGGAGGGCCACCATCGACTCGTCCGACTTGTACTCGAACGAGCCGGAGACCAGGCACACGCGGAGCGGGCGAGGAGGCGTTTCCGCCTCGGCGAACTGGGCCATCCAGGGCGTGCACTCCCAAGCCGCCAGGCCGGCCGAGACGCCGATCGTCTTGTGGGCGGAATGCGCGAAGAAGCGACGTCGGGAGATCGAGGCCATGGTGCATCAGGCTCCAGGGACGGACGCAGCGGGTTCCCTGCCTCCCAGCGGAAGCAGGCTTAACTGCCCATTATGTTCCGCGGGGCCTCGGCTGTCGACACCCTCGGGCTCGTGTGGCCCGACCGCCTCTGGGAAAAGGGCGACTTGAGGTCCGCCCGTGCCGGCTGCGGCAAGGATGCCGGCTGTGACGAGCCTAGCAGAATGGCTGGCCCAGTTTCTAGCCTTTTTTTTGGCTCGTCCGCAGAATTCGTGGGCAATCGCTCACCAAAAGAAACTGGGGCTCTGCCCCAGACCCCGGGATTTATCGCATTGATGCCAATCCCGGAGCCTGCGGACACGCGGTCGTGAATTGCCGGCTGAGAATGAACCGCATAGGTCGTCTCCGGGCTTGGCACGAAAGCGACAAATCCCGGAGGTTTACCACCCCCCCCAACGAGGCACCCACAGATTCTGCCGAAGAGCCCCTTTTTTTGGCATGCGAGCCAACGAGCGCTGGGCGAAAAAGACGACGTGCCATGGGCAGATCGCTCTACCCATGGCACGGGGATTACTCGCAGTGAAGAAGGAGCGCGGGTCTAGAACTCCTTGGTCGGCTCGCCGCCGTCCTTGGAGCCCAAGGCGCCCCAGGCGCCGTAGGGGCTAGTGCCGGAGGTCACTTCGGCCTTGGTCAGGTCCCCGGTGTCGATCGTTTCGCTCAAGAACCGGCACGACCCATCGGCCAGCAGACCGATCACGCCGCCGGGGTGACTGCTCGAGGGCGTGAAGATGCCGTAGGACGTGTCGCTGTTGCTGTTAATGCACGAAGGTGCATTGGGCGGCAGAATCGTGGTGATGCCGGCAAAGGTCGAAGCACCGTCCGCCCAACGCCGTCCCTGATTGTAGTAAAGGGTCCCGGCAGTGAGCGTGCCGTTCGCACCCTTGATGGCCAAGCAATTGCTTGCCGTGGGGCCGCTAACGACGCCAATCGTCCCTTTGACGTTGTTTGTACTGTCGGCGCAGATGGCCTTCTCGCTGGCGGCCAGCGTGTTGCTGGTCCCGTCGGTAATGTCGCGGATCCGCGTGCCGGAGCGGCGCCAGAAGATGCCGCGATGCCGGTTCGTGGAGGTGCCGTTGCCGTTGGTGGTATCGCCAGCCGTGATCGAGTCGCCCATGGAGAAGGCGTAGTTCGACTTGCCCGGTTCCGTCCCATCCTTGGTGCTCCTCGGATCGCTGGGGCAGACCAAGCCGGGGACCTGGGCCATCCAAGGCTTGAAATCGTTGCTGGTCGTGCCACCATCGGGAACCGGGCCCCAGGCCGGATGAGCGGTCGAGCCGCCGACGCTCTGCGCCGTGCCGCCCGATTTGATCGCGTCATAGAGCGGAGCCTGTTCGCCAAACGGCAGCAAAGGCACCCAACCCGACACACGTCCCGCATTGCCCCCGTCGGTGCCGCCCATGCGGAACGGGAAGCTGAGGTAGGCCGATTCATAGTTGTGCAGGCTCAAGCCGATCTGCTTCAGGTTGTTCGTGCACTGCGAACGCCGGGCCGCCTCGCGGGCCGCCTGGACGGCAGGCAACAAGAGGGCGATCAAGATGCCGATGATCGCGATCACGACCAAGAGTTCTACCAGGGTGAAGGCATGCCTGCCCTTGCCTTTCATCCCCGGCCAATCGCTGCGCTCGTAATTCACCGCCAGTCTCCTCTGTAACCAAGTTGACAAAAAGATAGCGAACGAACGTCGCCAATCTGAAAACGCGCAGGCACCCTGGACCTTCAGCGATGCGCAGTGCAAGCGCCTCAAGAAAAAGGAACAGCTTGCGCCCAAGCATCCAAAACCGCCGTTACACGAACGCTCACGGCCGGTCAGCATCGGGCAGGGTGAAATGTGCGAGACATCGCACCGTGTGAGAATTGCCTCTTCTCTTAGGTCGGTGTTCGCTTGGTCTTCTCTGTCTCTAGTCTTTCGCCTCTAACGTGCAATCATAATCGTATTCGCGGATTCTGCAAGCGATCTGTCAAAGAATTCTCTTCTGTGAATCGCAAGATGACGGCACAGACCGCTCAATTTCCTGTTTGGGCGACAAAAATGACGGCAAACCCCTTACTGTGGGCTGTATTGGCTGACTCGGAGCAACGAGAACACAGGTCCAAATCGAGCTGGCCGCGCTTGGTGTGTTTCACCCAGCGCGATCAGCCCGCGAAGAAATGCGTTGGACAGTTTCACGGGGCCCTTACGCGTCGATCTGCGATTCTTCCAGCAGCGTGACCAGCTCGCCAAGGATCCGGCAGGTCGCGCCCCAGATGCAATGCGATTGCCAGGCGAAGTGCGGGGCCAGGTAGGCCTGGTCCTGGTAGGTCCGCTCATGGCGGCCGAAGTTGGCCGGGTCGAGCAGGGCGGCCAGGGGGACTTCGAGCACGGCCTCCACTTCCGCCTCGCAGGGCACGAGCGCAGGCCTCGCGGGCGCCACGCCCACCCAGGGCTCGACGCGGAAATTGCTGACCGCGACATAGATCGGCGAGAGCCGGCCGAGCAGTTCGATGGGCCGATCCTTTGCCCCCAGTTCTTCGTGCAGTTCCCGCACCGCGGCCAGGGCGCTGGTTTCCCCCGGCTCGATCGCGCCGCCCGGCAGGCTGATCTGGCCGGCGTGGGCCGCCAACTGGGCATGCCGGAGCGTCAAGGGGATGTGCCAGGCGTCCTCATGCGGATACAGCAGCACCAGCACCGCCGCCTGCCGTGCCCCCGACGGAATCCGATCGTACGGTCGCCCCAGCGCCGGCCTCGGCTCAAACCGCGACGCCGCCCCCGTCAACGGTCGCGTCAGCCGCTCTGCCAGTTGTTCCACAAGTTGTCGGTTCATGAGGTGGAGAGTGGAGAGTGGGGATGTGGGCGTGAGCGTCTGCATTCCTCCGGTCGCAAGCGACCGGGCTAAACGAGGACTTGCGTCAACCGATTCAGCGGCGTTGCGTCTAGCCCCGCCGCTCCCAGATCCCAGATCCCAGATCCCAGATCCCAAATCCCAGATCCTTCGTCCTTCGTCCTTAGTCCTTCGTTTTCGGCATTCGATAAATCACATACGCGTCATTCTCGTACACCACGTCCAGCGACAGCGGAGGCCAGCCACTGGTGAGGATGTAGTCGACCTGGTACTTCGCCGCGACCTGGCGCAGATGCTCCTCGGCCTCGTCGGCCAGGCTGCTGTCGTCGGCGGCGGGGTCTATCAGGAGGCCGGGACAAATGTCTTGCACGCGGTCGCGCCATGCGAGGAGCGAACGGGCGTCTTGGGGGACGTCTTTCCAGTTGGCCACCTCGGTCCGTCCGGTGTACCACTTGAACGTCTGCGCCAGGATCGGCGTGAGGAACCGGGCATTGGGGGGAATCTGGCCCGACTCGACGATCCAGGCACACGCCTCGCACCACGGTTGGTAGGCCACGCGATCGACGTCGGCCCGGGGCACCATGGGAAGCGGCCGGATCAGGGCATAGGCGCCGACGTGAATGCCAGCCGCAACGGTCGCCAGGGCCAGGGCGGCCTTGCCCAGACGCGGCCGCGTGGCGAGAAGGTGGGCGATCCCACGGGCCGTCAACAGGGCCACGGCCAGCGGCACGACCACGTCGGAGAGCCGGAACCAGTAGAACCGCAACAGCCCCGCCCGCAACGCCTCGTCGGTCACCCAGAAGCCGATCGCCATTCCCGCGGCGGCGATGGCCAAGGCGCCATAGGTAAACCACCGCAACCGTCGCCGCGGCACATCGGCCGGCGAGAGCCAATCGAGCACGACCAGCAGTCCGACCATGCCCAAGAATCGGTAGAGGAACGACGTCGGGAGGGACACTGGGTCCAGGTGGTGATAGAGCCGCTCGAATACGTATAGGATGTTTGCCTGGCGAACGGTCTCCGCGTCAACGCCCCAGGTCAGTTGCAGCGCCGGCACCAGTCCGGGCAGCGACAAGAGGAACCCGCCGGCCAGGGCCGGGAGCATTGAGCGGAGCGAAGGACGCTCCGAGCCCAAGACGAGCCAGCCGATTCCCGCGGCCACCACGGACCAGCCGCCGACCAGGACGTGAAACGCCGACGCCGCGCCCAAGAGCAACCACATCCGGTTCCAACGCCCGCGCACCAGGGCTTCCAGGCCGAGGAACACCAGCACGTAGGCGAACCCTTTGGCCTCGACGCCGCCGATGACCCATTCGCCGGCCATGTGGTATCGCTCCAGCAGGCCGACGAACAATGCGGCGGTGAGGATCGAGAACCAGCGGCGGGGCACCAGCGCGAAGCTAAGCCGTTGCCAGGCCCAGGCCAACAGGCCCCAAGTCAGCAGACGGCCGACCCAGGCCAGCACGAGAGGCGGCAGCCACAGCGACAGCCAGCCAAAGGTGAAATAAAACGTCTGGTGGCTATCGGCCGTGGTGAGAAAGAAGTCGCCGGCCGCCAACTCGGGGTTCCAGAAGTGGATCGCCTTGCCCAAATAATAGGGCTCGTTGACTTCCGGGACGGGCGACGCCCCCTGAAGGAAGAAGACGGCGAAGACCAACCCCACCTCCACGACCACCCGCCAATCGCGCCGGTGCTCTGTGGTTAAGGGTTTTGGGGCCTCGACTTTGCCTGCGACCAGATTCACGCCTTACCTCGCCTGTTCCACTTCTCCCATCTGAGTTTACCTTTCATGGCGATGCAGGGCCAGATTAAGGGTTCGGGGTTCGGGGGGCGGGGTTCAGTCGTTCATGCCGCTAGGCGGCGACCGAAATGACGATAATTGGGTGATTTTCGAGCATGGTTCGGGGTTCAGGGTTCAGGATTTCGCTTCATAGAACGCAGGCCAATCAATGCGGACTGGTCGCGAGCTTCACAACTACTAGACGATACCCCCCGCAACTGAACCCTGAACCCTGAACCCTGAACCCTGAACCCTGAACCCTGGCTCCGGTTGACTGCGCGAGGCCCAATCTTCTACAGTGGCAAAGAAGGGGCCACCGCTGAGAATCGCCCCCTCCCGAAAGCT
>JBDKTH010000429.1:0-4350 GCA_039680305.1 Thermoguttaceae bacterium
AGACGTTTGGGCAGAAATCCTGAATCCTGAACCCTGAACCATGAACCCCGAACCCCGAACACCGAACCACATCCCAAATCCAACCCCCTTCGGCGGAGACCATCCATGTTCAGATCCAACGCACTCGCCGCACTCGTCCTGTCCCTTCTCTCGACCGTCGTGTGCCAGGGAGCGGAAGACGGCAACCTGGGCTTCACCGACACGCCGTTTCTGCCGAATTCCCCCTGGCGCGTCCACGATCGCAACCGGCCGCAGCCACCGGTGGTCACTCCGGGCACAACCTGTGCCCAGCCCCCATCCGACGCCGTGATCCTCTTTGACGGCAAAGACCTCTCGCAATGGGAAGGCGACCCCAAAAAGCTTGCCGAGGGCCTGGAAGACGGCACGATCAACATTCTTAAGTCGGGCGACCTGTCGAGCAAAACGAAGTTCGGCGACTGCCAGTTGCACATCGAGTGGGCCACGCCCCCGACACCCGACACCAAGCTGCCTTCCTGGTGGGGCAACAGTGGGATCTTCCTCCTCGGCAGGTATGAATTGCAGGTGACCGAGTCGTGCGAGAGCCTCCACAAGGCCGACGGACAAGCCGGGGCCATCTATGGCCAGACCCCGCCCTTGGTCAACGCCGCGCGCAAGCCGGGCCAATGGCAGACCTACGACGTGGTCTTCTCCGCTCCACGATTCGACCATGACAAGCTCGTCAAGCCGGCCTATTTCACCGTCTTCTGGAACGGCGTGCTGGTTCAGTATCAGACAGCTTGCATGGGAACCACCCGCTACAAGACCGTGCCGAAATACGATTGTCACGACACGGTCGGACCGATCACGCTCCAACAGCACGGCTCCGCCGTTCGCTTCCGGAACATCTGGGCGAGACCACTTCAACTCGAACCGTGACTCCGCCCGCCGGCTGGCAGGAACCGCAACCAACAAGAAAGGGTTTGGCACATGTCGACACTCCACAGGCGATCCTTTCTCAAACGTTCTCTGACGGCCAGCGCGGTGGCCGCCGTTTTGCCCACCTACAATGTTCTCGGCGCCAATGAGGACATTCGCGTGGCCGTGGTCGGCTTCCGCGGCCATGGCCAAACTCATTTGCGCAATTACCTGAAGATGCCCGGCGTTCGCATCGTCGCCTTGTGCGACGTCGACCAGGCGATTCTCGACCGCGAGGTGAGCCGGTTCGGCAAGCGAGGCCAGAAGGTCGACACCTACCGCGACGTGCGCCGGCTGCTGGAGCGAAAAGACATCGACGCCGTTTCCTTGGCCACGCCGAACCACTGGCACGCATTGGGCACGGTCTGGGCCTGCCAGGCGGGCAAAGACGTCTGCGTCGAAAAGCCGGCTTCCCACGGCATCTGGGAAGGACGCAAGATGGTCGAGGCCGCGCGCAAGTACAACCGCGTGGTCCAGGCCGATCTCGACCAGCGATCCCTCCCCGCCAACGACGAAGCCTTCGCCTACCTCCACTCCGGCGCCCTCGGCAAGATTCTCCTCGTCCGGGGATTCTGCTACAAACACCGCCCGGGCATCGGCAACACCAAGGGCCAAGGCCACATCCCCGCCACCGTCGACTACGATCTGTGGTGTGGGCCGGTCGAAAAGCGAGCGATCAATCGCAGCGAACTGCACTATGACTGGCACTGGGTTTGGGATACCGGCTGCGGCGAGTTGGGCAATAACGGGGCCCATCAACTCGACGTCATTCGCTGGATGCTCCGCCAGCCCGGGATGCCCCGGCGCGTGATGAGCCTCGGCGGCCGCTTCGCCCTCAACGACGCCGGTCAGACGCCCAACACCCAGTTGGTGTTCTACGACTTCCCCACCGCCCCGGCGATCTACGAGGTCCGCGGCTTACCCGACAAGCCGGGCAGCCAGCAGATGGACACCTACGCCTCCAGGGCGGCAACCGGCGTGGCGATCCGGAATCAATGGAAAGGCCGGGGACCCAATCACGGCGTGATCGTCCAGTGCGAAGGGGGCTACCTGGACTTGGGCGCCCAGACCGCCTTCGACAACCGCGGGAAGGAGATCCGCACCTTCAGCAACGAGGGAGCCTGCGATCCGCAAGCCAACTTCATCAAGGCCGTTCGCAGCCGCAAGCCGGACGACATCAAAACCAACATCGAGCAAGGCCACCTCTCGGCCTGCCTCGCACACCTGGGAAACATCTCCTACCGCATCGGAAAAACCGCCGATCCGGACGCCATCCGCGAACCGCTCCAACGCGACCCCGACCAACTCGAAGCCTTCCAACGCTTCGTCGGCCACCTCGCCGCACACCACATCGACCTGAAATCCACCCCCGCCGTGCTCGGCCCCTGGTTGACCCTCGACGCCGAAACCGAACGCTTCACCGGGCCCATGGCCGACCAGGCCAACGCCCTGTTGAAACGCCAATACCGCGAGCCGTTCGTGATCCCCGAGGAAGTGTGATTGCCGTCGCCTTCTGCATGACTCCCCCCTGCCCTACGACCTTAGAGCAAAGGACTGAACATGTGCCGCCCGATCACAACACTGATCCTGCAAGCTCTAACCGCGGCCGCATTGACCGCCTCCGTAATCGCGGCGCCGCCGTCGGTTCCCAACGGCAGTTTTGAACTGCAAGCTGGCAATCGTCCCGAGGCGTGGACTTGGGGCCAGCCCTGCGATGGGCTGCGCATACAGTGGACCCAAGCCGTCGCGCACGAGGGCCAACGGGCCATCCAGGTGCAGGTGCCCGGCGAACTCAGCCCGGGAACCGCCTGGAACCTGACCTGCACGGAGCCGGTCCCGGTCGAACCCGGCCAAGACTATATCGCCTCGTTCTGGCTGAAGGCCGCCTGCGATCGGGGCGTACGGTTGGTGATCGACGGTTTTGACGGCCAGAAGCGTGCAAGACCCCGGCTCGCCAACGTGCTCGGGTTCGGCCCCTGCGACTGGACGCAGTTCGAACGGGGATTCACCGTGCCGGCCGGGGTGACGTCGCTCCGTCTGAACTTCGCCGGCAAGCTCGGTTCCGATCTGCTGCTCGACGACGTCGCGCTGCGCCCTGGGCGACTTCCCTATCAGCCCGTGGGCAAACGGGTTGAGGGACACGCACAAACCCGCGTTGAAGAGCGGCTCGATCGCGGCTTGGTCGCCGTGCGTCGGCCAGAGGGCGTCTACGTCGGCTGGCGTCTGCTTGAGCAGGACCCGGCCAACATCGCCTTCCACCTCGACCGAAAGGCCACAGACGGTTCCTTGACCCGCGTGTCCACCAGGCCGATCACCGCAACGACTGATTTCCTCGACACCGCCCCGCAGGCCGGCGAGGCGGCCGGCTACCGGCTGTGTGCCATTGGCAATGGACAGGAACAGGAACTGGCCGCGTGCCTGCTCGACTCCTGCCAGCCAGGCATGGCCTACCACGCCGTTGCTCTGGAGTGGCCCGACAACCGGCCGGTCAGCGACGTCGAGAAGGTGGGCATCGGCGACCTCGACGGCGACGGACGCTACGACTTCGTGCTCAAGCATCCTACGGGCAGCGTGCTGTTGTGGGATGACTACACGAAGTGGAAGCGATCGCCCGACACTTACAAGATCGACGCCTTCACCGCCGACGGCAAGCATCTCTGGCGGCGCGATCTGGGCTGGGGCATCGAACACCGCAATTGGTTCTCGCCCATGCTCGTCCACGATCTCGACGGCGACGGCCGGGCCGAGGTGATCGTCAAGGCGGCCGACGGCGATCCGCGCAACGAGCGCGGCCGCGTGGTCGACGGGCCTGAATGGATCGCCGTCTGGGACGGCCTGACCGGCAAAGAGATCGCCCGGGCTCCCTGGCCTTCGCGAGGCGGGTTCGACTCCTACAACTTCGCGTCGCGATATCAACTGGCCGTGGCCTATCTCGACGGCCGCACGCCCTGCCTGATCGCCTTGCGTGGCACCTACGGCCTGATGAAGGTCGAGGCCTACGAACTGGTCGGCCGCCAGCTCCGGCCGCTCTGGAAATTCTGCAACGCCAACGCCCCATCCCAGTACTGGGGCCAGGGGGCCCACTTCACCCAGTGTGCCGACGTGGACGGCGATGGCCGCGACGAAATTTTCCTCGGCTCGATGGCCCTAGACGACACAGGCGTGCCGCTCTGGACCACCGGCAAGGGACACCCCGACGGCCTCTTTGTCGGCGACATCGATCCCCGGCACCCCGGCCTGGAAGTGTACACCTACGTCGAGCGACGAAACCCGACCGGCGGCATGATCCTGGTCGAGGCTGCGACCGGCCAGGCGCTCTGGGAACTGCAAACCCCGACGACCCATGTTCACGGCGGCCTCTGCGCCGACCTTGATCCACGCTTTCCCGGACTGGAGTGCTTCGGCGTCGACAAG
>JBDKTH010001017.1:0-4499 GCA_039680305.1 Thermoguttaceae bacterium
GGTCTACGTGAAGACTTTAGGCCGGGCGACCGAAGTCCGCGACCTGGAGATCCGTCTCAAGAATCCCCAGGAACTGGCCTTTCCCCGTCACAAGGTCCCGCTGGTGGTCACCGTCGAGCAGCGAGGAGGTCTTGCCGGACAGTGCCGACTGTCGCTGTTTGAGGACGGCAAGGTGATCGATACCCGGCAGACGAGCTTGAAGCCCAACGCCGTGACCGAAGAGATCTTCCAGGTGACCAAGGATCGCAACGGCTTGTATCGCTACGAAGTTCGCGCCGAGCCGATGGCTGGCGAGGTGACGCCGGCGAACAATGCGGCCGTGTTCATCCTTCGTGTTGTCGACCGTCCCGTGCGAGTGCTGCTGCTGGAAGGAAAACCCTACTGGGACACGAAATTCCTCGTGCGTACGCTCGCAACGGATCCGTCGATCGAACTGGTGAGCGTGGTCCGCCTGGCCGAAGGCCGGCTGTTGGAGCGGAAGATTCTCCGTCCCGAGCCCTCGGGAGCCCAGGAAGGCACGGCCAAGTCGGCCACCGCCGCGAGCCAACCGCCCAAGGCCTCGCCCGCGACATCCAAGGAGGATTGGGCGATTCGCAAAGACGTCGCCGGGTTCCTTGCCAATCCGGCGACCCTGGAATCGTACCAGATCGTGGTCCTCGGTCGCGACACCGACATCTTCCTCACCGATGAGGCGTTGGTGCGGCTGAAGAAGTGGCTCACCGAAAGCGGCGGCTCGTTGGTCTGCTTCCGTGGATCGCCATCCATGCAGGTCAGCCAGCGGTTGGGTGAGTTGATGCCGGTCCGCTGGGTGCCGGGGAGTGAGTCGCGATTCCGCGCCCAATGGACCGAGGCCGGCGAGGCCTTGCGTTGGCTTCCCTCGGCGGTGAGCGAGGATCCGCTTGTCCAGATGCCCTCGCTGGCCAGCACGGCCCGGGCCGAGGCCGCAAAGACCCTCGCCGTGGTGTTGGCCAGCACGTCGTCCGGCGTCCAAGGCGAGCCGCGGCCGGTGATCGCCTATCAGCCGGTCGGCAATGGCCGGGCCGTGGTCGTGGAAGGGGCCGGCATGTGGCGATGGGCCTTTCTTCCGCCCGAGCACCGGCAACACGACGATGTCTACGGTCAGCTTTGGCGCAGCCTGGTACGATGGCTGATCGGCAACGTCGGCCTGCTGCCTCACGAGCGTCTGGCCCTGAAGACCGACAAGGTGGGATTCCGCACCGGCGAGACCGTGACGGCCACGTTGCTGACCCGGACCGAGCAGGTCAAAGAGGTGCCTCAGATCGAATTGACCGGCGGCGACCTGCCCAAGCCGCAGACGATCACACCCGTGCCGGCCGGCAGTTATCCGGGCCAGTATCGCGTCCCCTTGGGGCGGTTGGCCGAGGGACGCTATCGGATTCGCGTGGCCGGCGCGGCCGAGGATGAAGTCTCGGGCACCGCGGTGTTCGACGTACGAGCCAATCTCAAAGAGCGGCTCGACGTCCGCGCCCAACCGGGCGTGATGAAGTGGATCGCCGATCAGACGGGCGGCCAGGTACTCGATCAGGTCGAGGCGGCCAGCCTAGCCCGGCAGTTCGAACAGCACCTGGCCAAGACCCGGCCCGAGCGGTTCGCCCAGACGATCGCTTGGGATCGCTGGTGGGTGTTGGCGATGACCGTCGTGCTCTGGGGCACGACCTGGGGCCTGCGTCGCTGGTCAGGATTAGTGTAGCCACAACGATGACACAGATCACACGTTCCACCGTCGAACGAAGCGATGAGGCGCGACGATGACACTTCGGACACGACTTAGCCAGCTTCGACGCCGACTGCTGCTGATGGGAACGGCGGCCGGCTCCGTCTGGGCACTGATCGCCGCGGCACTGATCCTTGTGGCCGGCGCGTGGTTGGACCTGCTGTGGGAGCTTTCGCCCCAAGGGCGCATCGTCGCCCTGGCCACTACGGTTGCCGCCGGCGGCCTGTTGCTGGTCGTCAGCGTATGGCGAACGTCGCTTGCCGGCCGCGACGCCCTGCTGGCCGGGCGTCTGGATCACGCGGCCGGTCTCGGCGGCGATATCCTCACCGGCCTGGAACTCGAGCGGTCCACGGGCGACTCTGATGCCCACCTGACCGCCGGGCTGGCTCGCATCGCTGCAGACCGCGCCGCCGCCCTGGCGGCCGAAGTTCCCCTACAGAAGGCCGTTCCCGCCCGGCCGCTGGCCCGATCGGTCGGGTGGCTGGCGATTCTGGCCATGGCCGTGGGGCTCTTGGCCGTCCTCTTGCCCGAACTGGCCGAGACCGAGTGGAACCGTTTTCTCCATCCCTACAGCGACGTGCCGCCCTTCTCTCGGACGAAGTTTACGGTCGAGCCGGGCGACGTCGAGGTGCTCTATGGCAGCGAGTTGAGCATCGTGGCGATTGCCGAAGGGGCTCCGGTCGATCGGGTCGACCTGGTCGTCGAAGGCTCTCAGCAGGAGCCGCCGTTGGCGATGTTCCCCGAGGCCGACGGCCGCTGGCGGGCCGTTCTGGCTAAGGTCACCGAGCCGGCCGTGTATCACGTGCGAGCCTATCGGGCACGCAGCGCCAAGCACCAGATCCGCGTGCTCACCGTTCCGCAGATCGAAAGCGTGCGAGTGGAGATCACTCCGCCCTCGTATACCGGTCAGACAACCTATCAGGGACCTGTGCCCCAGGACGGACTGGCCGGGCTGCCGGGAACCACCGTGCGGCTCCATGTGCACAGCAACCGTCCCCTGGCGGGCGGCCGTCTGACGCTCACCGGTCAGGGCGACCCGCCCGACCGTGCCATGAACCCGGCAGCCACCGGCAGCCGGGAGGCCGTCGGGGAGTTCGCGATTCGCGGCGACGGCAAGTTCGAGGTCCACGTGACCGACGTGGACGGCCAAAGCTCCCAGCAATCGCTTGCCGGCAAGATTACGCTCCTGGCCGATCAGCGTCCGTTCATCCGCCTGCTTCAGCCCCGTGCGACGTCGCTGGCCACGCCCACGACGAACCTGCCCGTGTCGCTGGCGGCCGAAGACGACTATGGGATTTCCCGCGTCCAGCTCTTTCGCAGCCTGAACGACTCCCCGCCGCTGCCCATGGACGTGCCGTTGGGACGCCGCCTGCTGCGTCGGGCCAACGAGACTCTGTATCTCCCCTTCGCGTCATTCGGACTCGAGCCGGGCGACGTGATCAAGCTGTTCGGACGCGTCGAAGACAACGACCCGGCCGGCGCAAAAGGGGCGGAAAGCTCCGTGGCCACGGTCCGGATCATCTCCCAAGAAGAGTTCGAGCGTTTGCTCCGTGCCCGACAGGGGCTCGAGGTGCTCCTGTCCAAGTATCGCCAGGGGGAGCGACTTCTGGAGGAACTCGCCAAGGAGTTGGAGGAATTGCGTAAGAAAGCCGCGGCCTCCGGCGACAACCCCGTCAGCCAAGAACTCCAGAAGGAGATCAAACGCGTGCTCCAGCGGCTGGTTCGCGAAACGGCCGAGTTGCGCAAGGCGGCCGAGTTGAAACTGCCCTACGACGTCGACCAGAATCTCTCGCCTCAGTTGCACCGGTTGGCCGCCGAGTTCGACGACCTGGTCGGCGAACTCGAGCGGTTGTCAAGCGGAAGTGGCGACGGTTCAAAGATCGATGCCGAGTTGAAGAAGCTTCTCAAACGCCTGGCAGACCGAAAGAAGCAGTACCAGCAGGAGACGATGGAGCCGCTGGAACACCTGGAAAAGATCTTCCCGTTGCTGGCCGACCAGGACCGGTTTGTCGTCCTGACCTTGCGGCAGGAGGAACTGGCCGAGCGCATGGCGGCACTGCGCGGGCATGACGGCGAGGACAGTCCGGCACTGAAGGCCCGGATGCGCGACTTGGAGGAGGAACAGAAGGAGATCCGCGAGGCCCTGGCCAAACTGCTGGACGACATCGAGAACCATTTGATGCAGGTGCCGGACGAACCGGAGTTCGACACCCTGCGGGAATCGACCGCAGCATTCGTCGAGAAGGTTCGCAGCAGCACGGCCGCGGAGGTGATGGCTGAGGCCGAGTCCTCGCTGGCCGAGTTTGCCGGCACCAAGGCTGCCGAGAAGGCCAAGGAGGCGGCCGAGATCATGCGGCGGTTCGTCTCGGACTGCGAAACGATGGGAGGCAATGCTGGCCAGTGCCTTGTCTTCCGACCGTCGTTGTCCCAAGCCCTCGGCAACACGGCGGACCAACTGCTGGCGGAGATGGGGTATGGAAACGGCGGCTCGGGGATGGGCATGTACGGCGCAGGCGGTGGCCCGTTGGGCCTTTACGGCAACCTGGCCGGCATCGGTTACGACGGTTTTGGCCCTCCCCTGGGCTCCGGCGGCAGTTCGGGCGACGTGCCCGGCGGAGCGAATCCCGACGAGCCAACCCGGGCAGGCATCGGCTCCGATGCGGCCACGGGGATCACCGAAGGCAACATCCCCGTCGGCTACCGTCGGCGGGTTGGACAGTACTTCCAGCGGATCTCCGCCGAGTTGGAGGCCTTGGACCGATGA
>JBDKTH010000529.1:0-2017 GCA_039680305.1 Thermoguttaceae bacterium
GGCCGACTGGGGGCAGTGCTGGCAGCCGCTGGGCATTCAGCCGCATTCACCCCGGGAGATGCGGGTTTGGCTGCGCCGTCAGGCCTTGTTGGTCGAGCAGGCCCAAGCACGCCGCGGCCTGCGCAGCCAGGTGCGACAGTTGGACGAGCGGATCCAGACTTGCCGCCGCGAGTTGGGGCAAGGTCTGGTCGCCCTGGAGGAACCGGCCCCAGGGGAGCAGGAGACGTTGGCCGGTTTGATCGGTCGCAGCCGGGCGGTCGTCGAGCACATCCAGGCGGTCGCCGACCGGCGGCAGACGCTCGAGAAGGAGATCCGGCAGTTGACCACGCGGCTGACGACCGTCCAGACCGCCGCCGAAAAGGCCCAGGCCGAGCGTGCCGCCTGGCAAGACCAGTGGGCCCGGGCGATCGAGCCCCTTGGACTTCCCCCAGAGAGCACGCCCGCCGTGGCCAACGACCTCTTGACCCGCACGACTGAGCTGTTTTCCCGACTCGACGAAGCCCAGAGCTTTGCCGAACGGGTCGAAAACATGGTTCAGGACGCCGACGACTTCCGCCAGTGCGTGGCGAACCTGGCCGAGAAGGTCGATCCGGAACTGGCTTCCCGTCCTGCCGAACAGGCCGCGGAAGAACTGATCAACCGGCTCCAGAAGGCCAGCGTCGATCGTCAGAAGCAGCAGTCGCTGACCGAGCAACGGGATTCCAAGCGTGAACAACTCCAACGGGCTCGCCAGGAGACCGAGGCGCAGAGCGCTCGCCTGACGACGATGTGCCAGGAAGCACGCTGTTCGAGCCCCGACGAGTTGCCCGAGGCCGAACGGGCGTCGGAAACCGCGATCCGCTTGCGGGAGAGTCTTGAGGAGTTGGACGACCAACTCTTGACGCTCAGCGCCGGAACGAATCTCGATGCCCTTTTGAGCGAGGCCACGGCGGTCAATGCCGACGAGTTGCCCGCCCAGGTCGTCCAACTGACCACCGAGATCGAGCGGTTGGAGGACGAAAAGTCGCAGCTTCAGAAGACGGTCTGGGATGAGCAGCGGACGCTCGGCTCGATCGACGCGAGCTCGAAGGTGGCCGCGGCGGCCCAGCAGGTGCAGGACCTGCTGGCCCAGATCCAGACCGACGCCCAACAATACACCTGCCTGCGACTCGCCTCGGCCGTGCTCCGCGAGGGGATTCAGCGTTACCAGAAGAAGAACGAAGATCCGGTGCTCACCCGGGCAAGCCAGCTCTTCCAGCGGCTGACGCTCGATTCGTTCGAACGCTTAAGCACCGACTTTGACGAGCAAGGGCAGAAGATCCTGGTGGGCGTCCGGCCCGGCGGAACCGAGACCATCGGCCTGGCCGGGATGAGCGACGGCACGTGCGATCAACTCTATCTGGCCCTGCGTCTGGCCAGCCTGGAGACTTACCTGGCCGACAAGGAGCCGATCCCGTTCATCGTCGACGACATTCTCGTCAGTTTCGACGACGCCCGCTCGATCGCCGCCCTGGAAGTCCTCGCCGAACTCTCCCAGAAAACCCAAATCCTCTTCTTCACCCACCACCGGCACCTGGTCGAACTGGCCGAGAAGCACCTGGACCGAGCCGTGCTGTTTGTCCACGAACTCGGCGGAGAACAAGCACGCAAACCGGAGGAAGAAACGAGCGAACCGGAAAAGCCGAAGAAAGCCAAACGAAAGAAGAAAGCCAACACGGAGGAAAACGCCATCCCACAGCTGCCGTTTAGCGAGCCGGAAGATGACTGAAGAAGAGAAGCCGATCGCGTGCTTTTCTCCCTACGTTGGTGCCAGCTCCTCATCCTCCGGTCCGATCGTCACGGTGGAGCCGCGGGTCAACGGATACTGTTTGAGCACGTCCGTCACTTCATCGAGGGGCAGAGCGGCCACGGCGTCGAGCTCGTCGCGCCCCGAGCGATCTTGGCGGCGTTGGATCCAGTCGCTTCCCACCGTGAAGAGGCGGCCGCGGGGACGCTCGCTGGACAACACGACCCGAGAGGCGACTTTGTTCTTCGCCTG
>JBDKTH010000906.1:0-4571 GCA_039680305.1 Thermoguttaceae bacterium
AAGCCGCCCTATCCGCAAAGCTCCGGTCTCTGGGGACGCCCCACGGTGGTCAACAACGTGGAGACGCTCTGCTGCGTCCCGCACATCCTGGCCAACGGCGCCGACTGGTTCAAGGGCCTCAGCCTGACCGACGACGGCGGCACGAAGCTCTATGGCGCGAGCGGTCGCGTCAAGCACCCCGGGCTCTGGGAACTGCCGATGGGAACCACCGTCCGGGAGATTCTCGAGGAACATGCCGGCGGAATGCAGGACGGCTACCGGTTCCGGGGCCTGCTGCCCGGCGGGGCCTCGACCGATTTTCTCGTCCAGGAGCATCTCGACGTGAAGATGGACTTCGCCTCGGTCCAACAGGCCGGCAGCCGTCTGGGCACCGGGACCATCGTCGTGCTGGATGACCGCACCTGTCCGATTGGCATGGTCCTCAACCTGGAACAGTTCTTTGCCCGCGAATCGTGCGGCTGGTGCACGCCCTGCCGCGATGGGCTCCCCTGGACGGCCCAGATCCTCGGGGCCTTGGAGGCCGGCCGCGGCGAGCCGGGCGACCTCAACACGCTCAAGCTGCACACCTGGATGCTTGGCCCCGGCGCCACGTTCTGTGCGTTGGCCCCTGGCGCGATGGAACCTTTGCAGAGCGCGCTGGTCCACTTCCGCGACGATTTCGAACGGCATATCACCGAGCGCCGCTGTCCCTGGAGACCCTGATGGCAACGATCTACATCGACAATGTGCCGTATCTGGTCAAAGACGGCCAGAACCTTTTATATGCCGTGCTGTCGCTCGGGTTCGACCTGCCCTATTTCTGCTGGCATCCGGCGATGCACTCCGTGGGCGCCTGCCGGCAGTGCGCCGTAAAACAGTTCAAGGACGAGAACGACCAGACCGGCCGGATCGTCATGGCCTGCATGACGCCGGCCGGAGAAGGGACGCGAATCTCGATCGACGATCCCGAGGCGCGGGAGTTTCGCCAGCGCATCGCCGAGTTCCTCATGGTCAACCATCCGCACGACTGCCCGGTCTGCGACGAAGGCGGCCAATGCCACCTCCAGGACATGACGCTGATGACCGGGCAGGTCTACCGCAAGTATCGCTTCAAGAAGCGGACCCACCGCAATCAGTATCTCGGGCCGTTTGTCACCCACGAGATGAACCGCTGCATCGCCTGCTACCGTTGCGTGCGGTTCTATCGCGACTATGCGGGCGGGCGCGATCTGAACGTGTTCAACTGGCATCACCACGTCTACTTCGGGCGCGAGAAGGACGGCGTCCTGGAAAGCGAGTTCGCCGGGAACCTCGTCGAGGTCTGCCCGACGGGCGTGTTCACCGACAAAACGTGGGCACAGCACTACGCGCGCAAGTGGGACCTCGAGACCGCCCCGTCGATCTGCGTCCATTGCGGCGTGGGCTGCAACACGATCCCCGGCGAGCGTTATGGAACGCTCCGCCGCGTGGTCAATCGCTACAACGGCGAGGTGAACCGCTACTTCCTCTGCGACCGGGGCCGCTTCGGCTACCAGTTCGTCAACCAGACGGAACGAATCCGCCGCCCCATGCGACGGACGAGCCAGACCAGTGGCCTCCAGCCGGCGATGAGGGAGGATACACTACGTTACCTGGGCTCGCTCCTGGGCGACCGGCAGCGAACGATCGGCATCGGCTCGCCGCGGGCGTCGCTAGAGTCGAACTTCCTGCTCCGAAAGCTTGTCGGGCCCGAGCGGTTCTGCCTGGGCCTGTCGGCCAACGACGCGCGGTTGATCCGCCTGGCGCTGGAGATCCTCAGCAATCGTCCCGTTCGGTCGCCGTCGCTGCGCGACACGGAATTGGCCGACGCCGTGTTGGTGCTCGGCGAGGATGTGACCAACACGGCCCCCGTGCTGGCCCTGGGCCTGCGCCGCTCGACGCTCTGCAAGCAGGTCAACCTGCTCAAGAAGCTGCAGATTCCCTGCTGGGACGATGCGGCCGTGCTCGAGGCCATGCAGCAGCCGCGACGCGGACCGATGATGATCGCCACGCCGACGGCGACGAAGCTGGACGACGCTGCGACGGCCCTTTTGCGCGGTGCGCCGGCCGATCTGGCCCGCTTCGGGTTCGCCGTGGCCCATGCCCTCGATCCAAGTGCGCCGGCCGTGGAAGGCCTCTCGGAAGAGACGCTTCGCGCAGTTCAGGAGACGGCCGAGTCGCTCCGCACGGCGGATCGGGCGCTCGTCGTCGCGGGCGTCACCTTGCACGAGGACGCGATCCTGCACGCGGCGGCCAACGTGGCCCAGGCCCTGCACGCGATCGGACGCCGTGCCGAACTGGCGCTGGTCGTCCCCGAGTGCAACAGCTACGGCCTGGGGCTGATGGGCGGCCACGACTTGGACTGGGCCCTGACAGAGGTTCAAGAAGGCCGGGCAGACACGCTGGTGATCGTGGAAAACGACCTGTATCGGCGCGACGAACCGGCAAAGATCGACCGGCTGTTGCATTCGGCGAAGCACGTCGTCGTGCTCGATCACCTGCCCAATCGCACGGCGGCCCGGGCCGAGGTCGTGCTGCCGGCGGCCACGTTCGCCGAGACCGATGGCACGCTCGTCAATATGGAAGGCCGCGGCCAACGCTTCTTCCAGGTCTTTGTGCCCGACAAGGAGATTGTGGATAGCTGGCGATCCTTGCGCGACATGATGCTCGCCGCCGGTCACGCGGAGGCGGCCCGCTTGCAGACGTTGGACGATGTCCTGGCGGCGATCGCCGCGGAACTGCCCGTCTTCACGCAAGTGCCCTCGATCGCTCCGCCGGCGACGTTCCGCATGGCCGACCAAAAGATCCCCCGGCAACCGCACCGCTACAGCGGACGCACGGCGATGTTCGCCAATGTCACGATCCACGAGCCCCAGACGCCGCCCGATCCCGACTCGGCGCTTGCCTATTCGATGGAAGGCTACCAGGGGATGCCGCCCGGGTCGCTCCAGCCCCGGGAGTGGGCGCCGGGTTGGAATTCTCCCCAGGCGGTCAACAAGTTTCAGGAGGAGATCGCCGGCCCACTGATCGGCGGCGACCCGGGCCGCCGGCTGATCGAGCCGCGTGCCGACGCCGCGGTGAGTTACTTTGGCGAACTCCCCGCGGCATTCGCCGCCCGGCCGGGCCAGTGGTGGATCGTGCCGTTGTACCACTGTTTTGGCAGCGAGGAACAAAGCATCTTCTCGCCGGGCGTGGCCGAGATCGCCCCCAAGCCTTACGTGGCCCTGGGCCCGCGCGATGCGGCCGCGCTCCAGGTGCAGGACGGCGAGCCAGTCGAGATGGAGATCGCGGGGAAGGTCCGCAGCCTGCCGGTGAAGATCGCGGCGGGGTTGCCCGAGGGCGCTGTCGGCCTGCCCGTGGGACTCCCCGGCATGAGCGAGGTTCCTGCCGCGGAATGGGTCACGCTGCGAAAGGCAGGCGCGCCATGAGTGAGGCCCTCTGGAAAATCGTCCTGATCCTCGTGGTCCTCGGCGGCCTGCTGACGGTTGGCGGGCTGTTGGTCTGGCTCGAACGGCGATTGTTGGCCCTCTTCCAGGACCGCTATGGGCCGAACCGCGTCGGGCCCTTCGGCCTGTTCCAGGTCGTGGCCGACATGATCAAGATCTTCACCAAGGAAGACTGGATCCCGCCGTTCGCCGACAAAGCGGTCTTCCTGATCGCTCCGGCGATCCTCGTCACCACGGTCCTCCTCTCGTTCACCGTGGTGCCGTTCGCCCCCGGGGCCGTGATCGCCGACATGAACATCGGGCTGCTATTCTTCCTGGGGATGTCGTCGCTGGGCGTGTACAGCGTCGTGCTGGCCGGCTGGGCGTCGAACAACAAGTATTCGCTGCTGGCCGGCCTGCGTGCGGCCGCGCAGATGGTCAGCTACGAGGTCTTCATGGGCCTCTCGCTGATGGGCGTCGTGATGCTGGCCGGCTCCTTCCGGCTCAGCGACATTGTCCTGGCCCAGCGCGGGCTCTGGTTCTGCATTCCGCAGCTAGTCGGCCTGGCGATCTTCGTCGTCGCCGGGGCCGCGGAAACCCGCCGGCTGCCGTTCGATCTGCCGGAGGCCGAGACCGAGCTGGTGGCCGGCTACCACGTCGAATACGCCTCGATGAAGTTCGGCATGTTCTTCCTCGGCGAGTACCTGGGGATCACGCTCGTCTCGGCGATGATCACCACGTTGTTTCTCGGCGGCTGGCTGGGGCCCGTGCTGCCGGGATTCGTCTGGTTCGCGCTGAAAACGTTCTTCCTGATTTGCCTGTTCATCCTCGCCCGGGCGACCTTTCCCCGCCCGCGCTACGATCAGTTGATGTCGTTCGGTTGGAAAGTGCTTCTGCCGCTGGCCCTGGTCAACCTTCTGATCACCGCCGCGGTGGTGTTGGCACTAGAGTAAGGGCCCGTGAGAATAAGAGATGAACCACGAAACACACGAAAAACACGAAAGGAAGAAGAGAAGAATACTGTGGCCGACAAGTGCGGAAAGCAGGCTTCGGCTGTTTTCCGGTTCATCCGGCGGAAGCATACCTGGGGGCTCTGCCCCCAACGTGCCGCCGGCCCGCTTCCGCCGGATGAACCTGCCTTCCTTTTCG
>JBDKTH010000219.1:0-2604 GCA_039680305.1 Thermoguttaceae bacterium
CGTGTTCCTGACCGGCGGTGCAGGTCCGGTGGTGGCCGAACTGCTTGGCCCCTCGGCCAAACACGTCCCGCACCTGACGCTGGCCGGGATCGCGCTGAGCGCCGTGGGCAGCCCGCGCTGATCCCCAAGGGGCGACGAATCGTCGCAGTCCACGTCGCGACCACCAGTCCGGGCGTGGTGCCTATAATTCCTCTGGCAGACTCGTGTTGGAGGAAGACTGGTATGCCTACCCTTGTCGCCGGCCCTCTCTTTGCCGACGCGATCAAGCGTTTGGACCGGGCATTCCGCTATGCGCACATCGAGGAGGAGACCCTGGAACGGCTCAAACACGCCAGGGCAATCCTGCGAGTGTCCATCCCGGTACGCATGGACGACGGGTCGTTGCGGATCTTCGAAGGCTCTTGGGTACGACACAACGATACCCGCGGGCCGACCAAGGGGGGCGTACGCTATCATCCCGACGTGGATCTTGACGAGGTTCAGGCTCTCGCCTTTTGGATGACCTTAATGCGCGGTGGTGGGCATTCCGTATGGCGAGGCCCAAGGGACACAGAGTTGTTTCGCAAATGGAAAGGGAACCGGGTAAAAAGGAGGTTTTCATGGCAACGTTCCTGATGTTCGGCAAGTACACTCCGGAGGCGATGAAAGAGATCAGTGCCGACCGCACCAAGGCGGCGCAAAAACTGGTCAAGCAGATGGGCGGGAAGATCCAGGCGATGTATGCCACGTTGGGCGAAAACGACCTGGTGGTCGTCGCCAATCTTCCCAGCACCGAAGACGCGCTCAAGGCCTCCATCGCGCTGAACCGCATGACGGGCATCGCCTTTTCCACGACCCCGGCCGTGGCCGTTGAGGATTTCGACAAGATGGTGGGCGAGATGGAAACGTAGCCGCAAAGCGACGACCGCGTTCAAGCATCCCCCGGCAGAGCCTGGGGATTCTCGCAAAGGTGCCACCGTGTCGCAACGAATTCCTACGCCCCAGGAACGTCCCGGAGCGGACGTAGTCATTTACTACGGTCGATGCCCGCTCTGCACGTTCACGGTCAAAGCGTTGACCCGGCTGGATTGGCGACATCGGCTGGCGTTCATCGCGATCGAGGATCCCGAGGTGGCAAGACGGTGGCCGCTGCTCGATCGCGAGCAGTTGATGGAGGAAGTCACCCTGATTACGCCGCAGGGGCAGATCGACCGGGGCGCCCAGGTCGTGCGGACAATCACGCGGCGGGTCCCGCTGCTCTGGCCGTTGGCCCTCGTGGTCCACGTCCCCGGGACCTTGCCGATCTGGCAGCGACTCTACGGACTGGTATCGCGATGGCGGTACGTTTTCGGCCGCCGCGAGGCGTGAGGCTTGTTCCCCGGATCGAAGGCGCTCATAATACGAGCCATGGACGGTGCCTGCGTGTCGAGGACGCGATGCGCCGAGGGTTGGCAATCCGTCGCGGTTCTTCAGGAGGCTGCCATGGAGACCTTGGCATATAAGCCCAACGCGGCAGAGACCTTCGATCGCCTGCGCGGACTGTACGAGCGTCGGACTCAGGATCGGATCTTCGCCCGGATGGAGGTCCCCAGCCCGGCCTTGACCGAGTTTCAGTCGCACTATCCGGAAGGTTACTGCGACTATCCCGATCCGGCGGAGCGGGTCCGGTTTTGGGACCGCTACCTGGCCGAGCGTGCCGCGGTCGACGACGACTCGATCCCGCAGGCCTACCTGAGCGAAATGGACCAGGGGCTGTACGGCGGGGCGCTGGGCGGCAAGGTCCAGTTCATGGCCCATCCCGACAACGGCTGGATCTCGTCGATGGTCGCGCCGCTGTTGAACGATTGGGCGGAGTTCGACCGCCTCCATTTCGACCGTTCCCATCCTTGGGTCGAGCGCTACCAGCGTCAGGTGAAGACGTTTGTCAAAGGGGCCGCCGGCAAGTTCGCGATCAGCCACTTCATCTTGATCGACGGCCTGAACTTCGTCTTCGAGTTGATCGGCGCCACCAACACCTACCTGAGCCTGATCGAGCGCCCGGAGATGGTCCGCCGGGCGATCGACTTCGCCTTCCAGTTGAACCTGGATCTGCAGAACCTGTTCTTCGACCTCGTGCCGCAGGTCGCCGGCGGGACGGCCAGCAACATGGTCCAGTGGCTTCCCGGCCGGATCGTCTCCGAGAGCGTCGACCCGTTCCACATGACCTCGGTCGAGTATTTTGAGACCTGGGGCCGGGAACCGATCGAGCGGATCCTTGGCCGTTTTGATGGCGGGGTGGTACACATCCACGGCAACGGCCGGCACTTGTTAAAAGCCGTCGCCTCGCTTCGCGGCTTGAAAGCGATCTTCCTGGGCGATGACAAGGGGTATCCCCAAGCCTTCGACATCCTCGCTTCCCTCCAGTCTCGCGTCGGCGACACGCCGCTGGTCGTCCAGGTCGACTACGCCCGTTTTGCCCAGAAACTCGCCGCGCACGAACTCTGCGGGGGCGTCTTCTACAAAGTCCACGAGGTTCCCGATATCGCGACGGCCAACCGCTTGATGGAGCAGGTTCGGCAGTATCGGGCGTAGCCCCCTCTGATGCCGCGGCCCTTTCTTGGGCACCCCTCACAGGTAGCGACGTTT
>JBDKTH010000396.1:0-6655 GCA_039680305.1 Thermoguttaceae bacterium
TCCGAACCTTCCACCCCGGCGGTTCAAGCCGCGGTTCAAGCCCAGGAAACGCCGAAGTCGGCTTCCGCGTCAGAGCCGGCGAAGCCTGAAACACCGCCGAAAGTGGAGCCGGCCAAGCCCGAGACGCCGCCCGTTGACCCGCACAAGCAAAAGGCCTTGAGCCAGGCCCTCACCGACGCGCGGGCGTCGCTGACGGAGTACGATCTGAAAGCGGCCCGCAACTTTTTGGAAACGGCGGAAAAGCACGTCCAAGGCCCCGACGACAAAGCCCAGGTCGAACGGCTCAAGTCGTTGACCGACAACGTGGGAGAGTTCTGGAAGACGATGAGCCAGATCATCGGACGCCTGGAGGCCATGGAGGAAATCCCCATCGGCGACGATATGGTGGTGGTCGTCGATGTGAACGCCAAGCAGCTGACGATCAAGGTCCGCGGGCAGGTCCGCGAGTATTCCCCGCACGATCGCATTCCGCACGTTCTGGTGGCGGCCCTGGCCGATCGACAATTCGGCAAAGACCCGCAGTCCAAGGCGATCTATGCCTCGTATCTGACCGTGGCCCCCAAGGGCGATCGGCAGCGGGCACGGCAGCTCTTCGAAGAAGCGATTGCGGCGGGGGTGAACGTCAGCTATCTGCTCCCCGAGTTGGACCTCGCCGCCCCAACGGCGGGCAGGCCGATCGTGAAGAGATCGGCCCCGCCCACCGATCAAGCCACGCTCAAACAGGCCGAGCAGGCGGTTCGCACGCGATTCCGCGCCGACTTTGAACAGGCCACCAGTCCTGCCGAGAAGGCTCAACTGGCCAAGAAGCTCCTCCATGCCGGCGAGGCCGCCGCGGCCGAGCCCGACACCGCATTCGTCATGCTTCGCGAAGCCCGTGACCTGGCCATTGCCGCCAGCGACGCGGAACTGGTTTGCAAGGCGATCGACGAGTTGGCCCGATTCGTGGAGGTCGATCCGCTTGTCATGAAAGTCGCGGCCTTGGAAGAGGTGGCCAAGAGCACTCGCGGCGTGAACGGCTGCAAAGAACTTGTGCAAAACACGCTCCCCCTCATTGAGGAGGCGGTCAGTGCTGGACGCCAGCAAGAGGTCAACCGCCTGGCCAACCTGGCCACCGCGGCCGCCCAGAAGTCCAAAAGCACCAGCTTGGTGAAACAGGTTCGGGCCGTCACCCAAGAGCTTGAGGCCAGCCGCAAAGGCAAAAAGCCCGAATAGGGGGAGGCCTCCACAGCCCACCGTTTAGCCCCGGCACTTGTGCCGGGCGCGGGTCCAATGGGGCCCCGCATGAATGACGAATGTCGAAATCAGAATGACGAAGGAATGACCAAAGCACGAATGACGAATGTTTTTCGAGCTTTGTGCTTCGTCATTCCTTCGTCATTCTGATTTCGGCATTCGTCATTCCTCCTTTCTTCTTGCTCCCTTCGAGCGTTATCACCCCCCTCTGTCCACCGAATTCCGGATTTTGATCCTGAACGCGCCTCGTCCCGTCGATATTTGAATTGACGCGAATAGGGTACGTATGTACACTATTCGACGGAGAGTGCTAGCATGGATCACCACAAACCCGACAACCCGTCCCTCCCCCTCCAGGCCCAATCCCCCGAGCAGGTCGTCCTGACGTTGCAGGAGCAAATCGCCCGGCTCGAGCGGACCCACGTGCCCAGCGAGGAAGCCCTCGTCTCGAGCGGTTGCGATGCCTTGGATCGGCTGTTGCCGCACCGGGGGTTTCGTTGGGGCACGCTGGTCGAGTGGCTGGCGATGGAACGAGGCGGCGGCGTGGAGACGCTGGCGTTTCAGGCCGCACGCGAGGCCTGTCGGGCGGGAGGAACGCTGATCGTGGTGGATCGCTTGCGCGAGTTCTATCCGCCGGCGGCCGTGCGGTTGGGGATCGACCCGGAGGCAATGATCGTTGTCCACACGCTCAACGAGGCCGACCATCTTTGGGCCTTGGACCAATCGCTGCGCAGTCCGGGCGTGGCCGCCGTCCTGGCCTGGCCGGAGCAGTTGGATGGCCGGACCTTTCGCCGCTTGCAGTTGGCGATCGAGCAGGGCGGAGGGCTGGGCCTGCTGGTCCGGTCGGAACGGATGCGCAACGAGCCTTCGTGGGCCGACCTGCGCCTGTTGGTCGAGCCCGTGCCGGTCGCCTCGCCCGAGGCGTTGCGCCGGTTGCGAGTCCACGTGCTCCGCAGCCGCGGCGGCACGCGTGGTGAGAGTGTGGAAGTGGAGATCAACGATGAAACGTGCCCTGTGCATTTGGCTTCCCAATTGGCCCATCCAGCGGATCGCCGTCGCGCGACCGGAGCTTAAGAACCGCCCGTTGGTGCTCTGTGAAACTCGTCGCGGCGCCGCCCGAGTCGCCGTTTGTTCATCCGAGGCGCGGGCCTTGGGCATTGCCGTCGGCATGCCCCTGGCTGAAGCCCGCATGCTCGGCGGCGGGGAGCAGCGCGGCAGGAAAGAAGCCGATACGGCTTTCTCTCGCCCTTTTTCTTCCCATCGTCGTGAGCGTGAAACACCCCAAGCCTCCGCATGGGCCAACCGTTGCGGCGTGGTTCATGCCCGCGACACGCTCCTGGTCGAGTCTTATGACCGTGCCGCCGACCGCGAGGCGTTGGAGCGCCTGGCCGAGTGGTGTCAGCGTTTCAGTCCCCTGGTCGGCCTGGAAGATTCTTGCGATCCCGCCAGTCTCTTCGCCGACATCACCGGCCTGGCGTCCCTCTTCGGCAGCGAAGCCCTGTTGGCCGCCCAAGTCGTCCGCGACTTCACCCACCGTGGCCTCACCGTGCGCCTCGCCCTGGCCGACACGATGGGGGCCGCGTGGGCCATCGCTCATTTTGGGGAATGCAGAATGCAGAATGCAGAATGCAGAATGGGGAATACAGAATACGGAACGGAGCCAGCCGTTTCTCCCCAATTTGCAATTTGCAATTCTCAAATTTCAATTTGCAATCCCAATCACCACCCCGCGGCGATCCGCTCCCTCCCAATCGAAGCCTTGCGCCTCTCCGAGAACCTGGTCGACCTGCTGCACCAGTTGGGCATCTACCAGATCGGCCAGGTGGAGGCCTTGCCGCGTCAGGATTTGACCGCGCGGTTCGGCCCGCAGCTCCTCCAGCGGCTCGATCAGGCGGCCGGACGGCGGGCCGAGCCGGTGCCGGTCCAGCCGCTGCCGCCCGAACTCGAAGCACAGCAGACGCTGGAATATCCCACGACGCAACGGGAGGCGGTCGAGCAGATCGTCGAGCAGTTGCTCAGCCAGGTCGCCCGGTTGCTGGTCCGCGTGGGGCGAGGCGCGATGCAGCTGGAATGCCGGCTGCGTTGCGAAGGCTCGCAGGAGATCGATCTTTCGATTGGGCTGTTCCGGCCCACGGCGTCGGCGCGGCACTTGTTCCAACTGGTGCGCATGCGACTGGAGCGGGTTGCACTCCCCGCGGCCGTTTCGGCGGTCTACACGCGTGCGGCCGTGACGGCCCCGCTTGCTCGTCTGCAACAAGAGCTGTTTTCCGACGGCCCGCTCAAGGGCTCGCCCCGGCAACTGGCCGACCTGGTCGACCGACTCAGCAGTCGACTGGGACGCAAGGCCGTGCAGGGCGTGCGTCTGTTGGCCGACGCACAACCGGAGTTGGCCTATCAGTACCATCCGTTGCTCGACGATTCCGGCCAGCGCCCGCGGCGCAATCCAGCCTGGCGAGCCCAGCGTCCGGATCTCCCCCCGCGTCCGCTGCGCCTGCTCCAGCGGCCGATCCCCCTGGATGCCGTGTCGCTCCGGCGCGACGGCCCGCCCTCGCGATTCCAAGGGCACCGCGGCGAGCATCGCGTCACGCACACCTGGGGCCAGGAGCGGATCGAAACCGGCTGGTGGCGCCGCCGTCCGGTCGGTCGCGACTACTGGCGCATCGAAACCACCACCGGCTCCCGGTTTTGGCTTTTTCGCCGGCTAAGAGACGAAAAGTGGTTTTTGCAAGGAGTCTTTGAATGAGGAGGAAGGGCGTGGAGAGTAGGGGCGTAGGGGCGAATTGACCTTTTGGCGTTTTGTCATTCGGATTTCGTCATTCCTTAGTCCTTCGTCCTTTCCTTTTCCATGTTCTACGCTGAACTCCACGCCAAAACGAACTTCTCCTTCCTTGAGGGCGCGTCGCATCCGGATGAGTTGGTGGGGCGGGCGGCGGAGTTGGGGTATGGGGCGTTGGCAATTACGGACCGCAATAGCCTGGCGGGCGTGGTTCGCGCCCATGGGGCAGCGAAAGAGGTGGGATTGAAGCTGCTCATCGGGGTGGAGATTACGCCGGAGGATGCGCTGCCGGTGGTCTTGCTGGCGACCGATCGGGCGGCCTACGGGCGGCTGGCCAGATTAATTACCACCGGCTGCCGCAAGGCCGAAAAGGGCGAGTGCCGCCTTACGTTTCCGGAGGTCGCCGACGCGGCCGAAGGACTCTTAGCCTGTGTGCTCCCCGGACTCCTCTCTAGTGCACCAGGCACGCAAGGTCATTCAGGCGATTCGGACATCGCCCGGCAGCTCGATGCCTATCGCGATGTTTTTGGCGACCGCTGCTATCTCGTGGCCGAGGTGCATCGGGGGCCGGACGATCGACAGTATCTGGATCGGCTGATCCGGCTTGCCCAGCGCACGGGCGTGCCGTTGGTAGCGGCGGGAGATGTCCATTATCACACGGCCGAGCGAGGCCCGCTCCACGATGTGTTGACCGCGATTCGACACAACACGTCGGTGTCCGAAGCGGCCGAGCATCTGTTCCCCAATGCCCAGCGATACCTGAAAACACTCGACGAGATTGCGGACACGTTCGCCGCGATCCCTGATGCTATCGAGCGCACCAAGGAAGTCGCCGACCGCTGCACGTTTTCGTTGGAGGAACTGCGGTACGAGTATCCCGAGGAACTGGCCCCCAAGGGCTGGGCGCCGGCCGAGTACCTCGTCCGGTTGACCGGGGCGGGAGCGAAGAAACGCTATCCGGGCGGCGTGCCGCAAAAAGTCCAAGGGCTTCTGGAGCACGAACTGCAACTGATCGCGGAACTTCATTACGAGGCCTATTTTCTCACGGTCTGGGACCTGGTTCGCTACGCCCGGCAACAAGGGATCCTTTGTCAGGGGCGGGGCTCTGCGGCCAACTCGGCGGTCTGCTATTGCCTGGGGATCACGGCCGTTGATCCGGAGCGGATGGATCTTCTGTTCGAGCGGTTCGTCAGCCGCGAGCGGAACGAGGCCCCGGACATCGACGTCGACTTCGAGCACCAACGCCGCGAGGAAGTCCTGCAGTATCTCTACCAGAAATACGGCCGCGATCGGGCGGGGATCTGTGCCGAGGTGATTACCTATCGGCCGCGATCGGCGATCCGCGACGTGGGCAAGGCCCTGGGGCTCTCGCTCGATCGGATCGACAAACTGGCCAAAAGCGTGGAACATTTCCACGAAGAGCCCAACATGGCCGAGCGCTGCCGCGAGTCGGGCATCGATCCGGATTCGACGCTCGGGCAACAACTCGTTGAGCTGGTTGGCCTCTTGGTCGGGTTTCCCCGGCACCTTTCCCAGCATACCGGCGGCATGGTGATGACCCAGGGGCCCTTGTGTGAACTGGTGCCGATCGAAAATGCCGCCATGCCCGGACGGACGGTCATCCAGTGGAACAAGGACGACCTGGACGAACTGGGGATTTTGAAGGTCGATTGCCTGGCTCTGGGGATGCTCACGGCGATCCGCAAGTGCTTTGAGCTGGTCAAGCAGCACTATGGGCGCGAGCTGACGTTGGCTAACATCCCCGAGGGCGACGCCGACGTGTATGCCATGATCCGCCAGGCCGACACGATGGGCGTCTTCCAGATCGAGAGCCGGGCCCAGATGAGCATGTTGCCCCGGCTCAAGCCGCAGTGCTTTTACGACCTGGTGATCGAGGTGGCGATCGTCCGACCCGGGCCGATCCAGGGCAACATGGTCCATCCCTACCTGCGCCGCCGCGACGGCCAAGAGGTGGTCACCTATCCCACCGAAGAAATCCGCCAGGTGTTGGAAAAGACGCTAGGCGTGCCGCTGTTCCAGGAGCAGGCGATGCGCCTGGCTGTGGTGGCGGCCGGCTTCACGCCCGGCGAGGCGGACCAACTGCGTCGGGCAATGGGGGCCTGGCGTCGGCCAGGGATCATCGAGCAGTTCCACAAGAAACTGGTCGACGGGATGCTCGCCCGGGGCATGCCGGCCGAGTATGCCGAGGCCGTGTTTCTCCAGATCCGCGGGTTTGGCGACTACGGGTTTCCCGAGTCCCACGCCGCCAGCTTCGCCCTGCTGGTCTATGTGTCTGCCTGGCTGAAGTACCACTACCCGGCCGCCTTCTGTGCCGCCATCCTGAACAGCCAGCCGATGGGCTTTTACGCCCCCGCCCAACTCGTGCGCAACGCCCGGGAACACGGCGTCGAAGTTCGCCCGGTCGACGTGAACCGAAGCCAATGGGAAAGCGGGCTGGAGGAAATGCAGAATGCTGAATGCAGAATGCAGAATGAAGGAGAACAGGATTCCTCATTCTGCATTCTGCATTCTGACTTCTGCATTTCCCTCGGTTTCCAGATGCTCGAAGGGATGGCCGAGGCACACGCTGCGAGGATCGTCGAGGCACGCGGGGACCGGCCGTTTCGCTCGTTGGAGGATTTCACG
>JBDKTH010001330.1:0-5522 GCA_039680305.1 Thermoguttaceae bacterium
AAGGACCAAGGACCAAGGACCAAGGACCAAGGACCAAGGACCAAGGACCAAGGACCAAGGACCAAGGACCAAGGACCAAGGACCAAGGACCAAGGACCAAGGACCAAGGACCAAGGACTAAAGAAAACAACAGTGGCGACGCTCCGTCAAGTGGCTTTTCTGGCTTTGTGCTTCGTCCTTCCTTCGTCCTTCGTCCTTTGTCCTTCGTCCTTACCATTCTGTGCTCGCGCCCGGTGCTCCTCCAGGGCCTGACCGAGTTGGTCGAGGTCGGCTTGGAGTTGATCGATCGCCGTAGCGATGTCGGCGAGTTGGCCGTCCATCGCGAGGTGCTCGATACGATCCGCGGTGGCGGTCGCGATTTCGCCAGCCAGATAGACGAGCGTCCCCCGCAGCTTGTGAGCCGCACGGCCCACCTCGGCCGGGTCCTGGTTGATGAGCCCAGCCCGCATCGCGTCGAGCATCTGAGGAGCGTCGTTGAAGAAATAGTCGACCATCTCGCGGAACGTTTCCACCTTGCCGAAGCACTGCCGAATCGCCTGGTCGCGATCGAAGACTTTGGGAGGCGTCGGGGCGGATGGCTCCTCGATCGGCGGCGACTCCCGGACAAGTGTGCGAATCACCGACCGGTCGGCGCCGCCGGCCAGACATTCGACGAGCGAGAGCAATTCCGCGGCCTTGATCGGCTTGGAGAGATAAGCATCCATGCCGGCGGCGAGCATCCGCTGCTCGTCGCCCCGCATCGCGTGGGCGGTCATGGCCACAATGGGCACACGGGCCTTCGGCCCCTCCAGATCCCGAATCGCCGCCGTGGCCTGCAGGCCGTCCATGCCCGGCATCTGCACATCCATCAGCACCACGTCGTAGGCGTCCCGCCGGATCCGATCGACCGCCTCGCGGCCGTTGTCGACCGTCTCGACCAGGTGCCCGCGGGTGTTGAGCAAGCGGGCGATCAGCGTTTGATTGGCGGCCGCGTCCTCGGCCAGGAGGATTCGGAGACGCTGGGCGACCGGCGTCAGTTCATCGAGGGAGAGTCCCTTCGGCGGTTCGGGCAACGGCTCGGTGGGGCGGCCGAAGCGGGCCGTAAAGGAGAAGGTGCTGCCGTGTCCCGACGCGCTGTCGACCCAGATCCGGCCGCCCATCATCGCAACCAGGGAGGCGACGATCGCCAGGCCCAGCCCGGTGCCCTCCTGTTGGCGACTGCTCGTAGAACCGGCCTGGACGAACGGGACGAAGATCCGCTCGCGATCCTCGGGAGCAATGCCGATCCCCGTGTCTTCCACGGCGAATTCCAGCACCACCTCCTCGTCCGTCTCCGAGGCGACGCGAACGCGCACGGCCACGTGTCCTTGCTCGGTGAACTTGACCGCGTTGCCCACCAGGTTGGCAAGGATCTGCCGCAGACGCAACGGATCGCCGACCAGGGCTGCGGGGATTGTATCGGGCAGCTCGCAGTGCAACGCCAGCCCCTTCTGCTCGGCGCGGACGGCGAGGGTCTTCGTAGCCTCTTCGAGCGTCGTGCGAAGCCGGAACGGCCGCGGCTCGAGGACCGGCTTGCCCGATTCCATCCGCGATAGATCGAGGATGTCGTTGAGCAGCGACAAGAGCGTGTCCGCCGATTCCTTGACCGTCTCCAGGCAGTCGCGCACGGCGGGCGTCAGCTTCTCCGCCATCGCCAACTCGGTCGCGAGCAGGATCGCCCCCATCGGCGTACGCAGGTCGTGGCTGACCGTGGCCACGAAGCGATCCTTGGCTTGACTGGCCACTTCGGCCGCCTCCTTGGCCCTGAGCAGTTCCTCGGCAACCTGCTTGCGCTCGGTGATGTCCATGGCGACCCCCATGAACCGCACGGGCTGACCGAGTGCATCATGGCGGCATCGTCCCTTGGTCAGAAACCAACGAATGCTTCCATCCGGTTCGATCGTGCGAAACTCAACCTCGTGGTCCCCTGGACAAGCCAAGGCCTGTGCCAGACGCTCCCGATAGCGAGGAAGGTCATCCGGATGAATGCACTCGAGGATTGCGTCGATCGTCACCGCTTCCATCTTCGAGAATCGGTGGAACGCACGGTACTGCGGGTCCAACGTGATGGTGTTGGTCTCCAGGCTCCAGTCCCACCACCCCATTCCCGAGGTTTCCATCGACAGACGCAGGCGTTCTTCGCTCTCACAGAGCTTGTCCCGAGCCAGCTTCCACGGGGTGATATCCAGACCGATGGCGAAGATTTCGCGCAGCCGGTCGTCCGGTCCCGAAACCGGCTGATTGCTCCAGGCCACCCATACGCGCTGGCCCCCTTTGAGCATGTTTTCGTTCTCGTTGTACGGATACTGCTCCGGATACCGAAGGATGTCTTCGACCATCGCGACAAGATCTCGTCCGGTGCTCTCCTTGGTCGGCACGATCGTCCCAATCACCGACTGGCCGAGGAGTTCCTGTTCGGAATAGCCGAAGAACTGCTGGGCATACTTGTTGGCAAAGGTAATCCGGCCATCGACATCCATGCGAAGAATGATGCCGTTAACCCCCTGCACGAGCTGCCGGTAGTCCTCCTCGGTCTGCTGACGCTGGTCGGTCTCCCGCTGCAACTGCTCGTGGACGACACGCAGGTGCCGGATGTGTGTCTCGACCAGGCGGCGGCCCCTGCACAGCAGTCCCACCAGCAGAAGCATCCCTCCGAGAAAGAGGACGTGGGAAAGCCGCGTGCCAAGCACGGGCTCCAGGAAGACCACCAAGACCGTTGCCAGCAGAATGACGAGCACCGCACTACGGTAGCGAACCGGAACCGCTTGCTCGACCCCAGCCATGATTCCGCCCTCCCCCTTCTGCCAAGCTCGTATGGGAAAGACGCCACCTCACTCGCGCTGGACCGCCAGACAGAAGCTGCAGAACGTGCGGGCCCAATGAGACCGTTGGTCCAAAGACAGGATACTACGAATCGTTCCGGCTGACGAGAGGGCAAAGGAGTCGGTGGGCGAGTTTCTTTGCTGAGTCGGCGGCCAAGGTGTCTAGTGTCACCAGAACGGGAGTCCAGCCAAACCCCGCGTCAACCGTGCAGGGCCAACGCCTCGTTCAATAGGGTTATTTCCCCAGCCAGCTCCCGCGCCGCCGCGGCCGCGTCGTCCAAGTCCCCGGCCTGGCCGCATTGCTCGATGCGGCGTGTGAGCGCAGCAGCGTGTTCCGCACGCAGGTAGGCGAGCGTTCCCCGCAGCGCATGAGCGGCCCGGACGACCTCACCGGCCTCGCGCGCCTCCAGGCCAGCTTGGATCTCCGCCAGGCGTTTCGGCGCATCCTCGAAGTAATATTCGACCAGTTCCTCGAAGACCTCGCGTTTCCCGAAACACTGGGCGATGGCCGCTTCGAGGTCGAACACGCTCGGGCGGTCCGCCAGAGGCGAGGTCACCGGGGGGGACGGCTCTGCCGCCGGATTGGCCACGGCGGTCGGCCGGCCTACGTCGTTGGCCATGCGTTCGACGAGTTCGATCAGTTCGCGGCGGTCGATCGGTTTGGGCAGATAGGCGTTCATGCCCGCCGCCAGGCAGCGCTGCTGATCGCCGCGCATGGCGTGGGCGGTCATCGCAACGATGGGGAGTTGGGCCTGGGGCTCCGCCAATGCGCGGATCGCCGCCGTGGCTTGAAACCCGTCCATGACCGGCATCTGCACGTCCATCAGGACGACGTCATACGGCCGTTGGCGAACCAATTCCACCGCTTGCTGCCCATCCCCGGCGATCTCCGTCGTATGCCCGCGTTTGTCGAGAATATACGTCACCAGCTTTTGATTGGCCGTCGTGTCTTCCGCCAACAGGACCCGGAGGGGGCGGGAAGCGGGACGGTCCAGATCGACCGTCTCGGAAACCGCGAGGGCCGGGTGATCGGCGATCGGTGTGAGCTGGCAGGGCAAGCGGACAGTGAAGAAAAACGTGCTCCCACGTCCCGGCTGGCTGTCGACCCAGATCCGCCCTCCCATCGCCTGGACGAACGAGGCCGAGATTGCCAAGCCGAGCCCGGTGCCGCCATGGTGCCGCGTCGTGGAGGGATCGGCCTGAACAAACGGGGCGAAGATTCGCTGCTGATTCTCCGGCGCGATGCCGATCCCGGTGTCCTCCACGGCGAACTCCAACAGCACATCCTCGGCCGTCTGCTTCGCCAGCCGCACGCGGACCGCCACGTGGCCTCGCTGGGTAAACTTGATCGCATTGCCGACCAGGTTGACGAGGATTTGCCGCAGGCGCAGGGCGTCGCCGACCAGGGCGTCGGGGACGGTGTCCGGCAGGTCGCAGATCAACTCCAACCCCTTCTGGCGGGCGCGCACCGTCATGATCTTCTTCGTCTCCCCCAGTGCGCTGCGCAACGAGAAGGGGATCTGTTCGAGTTCCATTTTTCCCGACTCGATCCGGGACAAGTCGAGGACTTCGTCGAGCAGCATCAGGAGCGTGTCGGCCGACGCCTTCGCGGTCGTCAGGTAATCGCGCACGCTGGCCGAGAGCGGCTCGTCGAGCGCCAATTCGGTCATCCCCAGGATAGCATTCATGGGCGTGCGGAGTTCGTGGCTGACGTTGGCCAGAAACCGGCTCTTGGCCGCGTTGGCTGCTTCAGCCGCCTGCGTGGCCTGTTCAAGCTCCTTGGCCACGCGTTTCCGCTCGTCGATGTTCAGCACGAAGGCGACGATTCCGTCCTCCGACCCCGGCATGAGCGCCATGCCGACTAACACCCAGACCCGCGTCCCGTCGGCGAGCACGTATTGCTTTTCATAGGCCGGGCAGGCCCCTCGCACCTGGAGCTCGGCCAGGCCTCGCTCATCGGTCGGCAAGTGCTCTGCCGGCGTCATCCTCCTCCAATTGACCTTGCCCTGCCGCAAGTCCTCTCGGGTGAAACCGACCAGATTGAGGTAATAGTCGTTGGCCTCCAGGATATGGCCCTGCCCATCGGCGAGGACGATCCCGACCACGTCGGAGTCGATGAGCCGCTGGAACCGAGCGTGCGTCAATCGCAGGGTTTCTTCGACTTGCTTCTGCTGATCGATGTCCGTGGAGGTACTAAACCACTTCACGATCCGTCCCGACCCATCACGAACGGGGACGGCAAGGCTCAGATGCCAGCGATACGTCCCGTCGAGCCCGCACACGCGATGCTCAACCTGGTAGGCCTCGCCGGTCCGCACCGACTGCTGCCAGACCTCGACCGTCCGATCGCGATCCTCGGGATGCACCGTGGGGAGCCACTGCCAGCTTCCATCCGCATTCCGCAGAAGTCCCTGGAGTTCCACGTGCCGGTGATTGCAGTAGTCGATCGTTCCGTCGGGCCGGGCCGTCCAGACAAGCTGCGGCATGGCGTCGGCCAGTTGGCGGAATCGCTCCTCGCTCTCCCGCAGACGCTGCTGGCTTGCCAGACGCTCGGCCGCCTCCGTTTCGAGGCGATCTTTGGCAGCCCGCAGTTCCACGGCGTCGGCTTCGATCCGCCGATAGGCTCGCTGGATCGATTCCCCAACCAGGATGACGCCCCCACCCAGAATCGCATACACCACG
>JBDKTH010000749.1:0-4710 GCA_039680305.1 Thermoguttaceae bacterium
AATTCGGGATATTCGGTCGAACCGATGTACTGGGGATAGACCAGCCACCAGATCTGCTTCATCTCGGCCACGGCCGTGACGGCCAGGTAAAGGCCCAGGAGGGCGAAGAACCCGAGCACGCAAGCCATGCCGCGCTGGGTGATCGGCGTCTGGCGGGCGACCCAGTACACGCCCAACGGCATCAGATAGAAGAAGAGAAACCGGGCCAAGGGCGCGCTGTTGTGGGCATGCCAATCGTGGGTAAGCGTACTCATCAGGAGGACCGCGGCAAACAGTCCCAACAGGATCTCCGGCTTGCCCAACGGTTTCGGATCATTCGCTCCCCACCGACGCCAGAGGACCGCCTGAACCATTAACAGTCCCCAGAGGAGTCGGTCGATCGTAACCGGTGCCAGTCCGAGGGGAACGCTGTAGAAGTACGAGCCAAACGCCGTCCCTGCCAGCAGCACCGCCAGGCTTCCGCCTAAGAGTCCACCTCGCAAGAAAACGATGCTGCCCCAGACAAGGGCTGCGGCGCCGACGATGACCAGCAGGATCTCCATCCGTCACGACTCTCTCGGGAAGCGTGGCTACTACCCAAACATAGTTCACGCCCCGAATGCTGGTTCGACAGCACCCCGCGGAACCGTTACCCTCGCTATAATTGCTACCGGCTCACCTGACACAGTTGGCTGTCGGGCGAGGGAACTGCGGCGAACCCAGGCCGAGAAATGATCTTCAACGGGAGGCGTCTTCCATGCAACAAGCTCCAAATGGCAAAGTGGCCCTGATCACCGGGGCGGGCGCCCGTCGCGTCGGCAACGTGGTCGCACGGATGCTGGCCGCCAAAGGTTTTTCGATCGCCCTGCACTACCACCGCTCGGCCCACGACGCCAAGGAAACGGTCGTCGCCCTGAAAGAGCAAGGGGTGACGGCGCAACTGTACCAGGCCGACGTGTCCCAGCCGGCCGAGGTCGACCGGATGTTCGCCCAGGTGGTCGAACACTTCGGACGCCTCGACGTACTGGTCACCGCCGCGGCCGTCTGGGAGCCGAAGCCGCTGGAAGAAGTGACGGCCGACGACGTGCGCCGCCAGTTCGAGATCAACACTCTAGGGACGTTTCTCTGCTGCCAGAAGGCGGGAATGATCATGACGGGGCAGCCCGAGGGAGGCGCGATCGTCACCATTGGCGACTGGGCCACGGCCCGGCCGTATCTGGACTATGCCGCCTACTTCCCTTCCAAAGGCGCGATCCCGGCCATGACGCGGATGTTCGCCGTGGAACTGGCCCGGCGCAACCCGGCGATTCGAGTCAACTGCATTCTGCCCGGCCCCGTGCTGTTCCTCCCCGAAGTCCCGATCACCGAACGCAAGGCGGCGATCGCCGACACCCTGGTCCGGCGTCCGGGCCGGCCGGAACACATCGGCCACGCGGTCCTGTTTCTCGTGGAGAACGACTTTGTCACCGGGGTGAGTCTGCCGGTCGACGGCGGACGCACGATTGCTGGCGGTGAAGGCAAAGCGACGGAAGTGCAGGTCCCAACCTAGTACGGTCTGCGGCAAACACCGTACGCGCAACGTCCCCGATGACATTTTGGCCCGATCTTGCGGAGGCAGAAGCGTTGTTCGCCGCTTCGCGTTTGGCGTCTTCCCGCCCTGAGGCCGCCGCATAGAATGCCCTAGGAGAAATCTCTCCTATGTCACTTACCCCTGTGGGTGGTCCTCCTCTTTTCACCTCTTCCCACTTTCTTCACGTGAATGGCTCAGCATCAGCGAAACCAACGGCAGGGCGCCGAACCAACGCGTGCTGCACACGGTGACGGCACCGTCCATGTGTCGGCCTATCGACCGCCGTGCTGTCCGGCCCAAGCCCCGCAGGTCGATGCGGAGGCCTGCATTGGTTGTGGGCGGTGTGCCGAGGCGTGCCCGTTCGACGCGATCTCGTTGGAAGGGCCGCCCAACTGGTTTGTCGCCAAGACGTACCATATCGACCACGTCTTCTGCAAAGTATGCGGCGCATGCGTCGAAATCTGCCCCATGGGCGGGATCACGATGCCGTCTCCCGCCCCCGAAAGCAATCTGCACTGACACCACCGGACCGCTTGCGGATCGGCCGGAGAGTGTCGTAGACTTCCCTCTGGAGGTCGCAACCCTCCTGTTTCAATGACACCAGTTTAGCCCGGTCGTTTGTGACCGGAGGAGTGCAGGCGGTGAAGACGTTCCATCACGTTGGACTGGTCGCACAGGGCCCGAAGCCGGGCGAAGTGTATCTCGATAGCCTCAAGGTCTGGGTCACCAATCCCGACGACGACCCGAATCGCATCGAATGGGTCCGTCCCGAACCAGGCAGCCCCTTGGCCGGCACGCCGGTCGCCCAGATGCCGCACGTCTGCTGGAAGGTCGACGACCTCGACGCCGAGCTCAGGGGCAAGCAGTTGGCCGTCGGCCCGCTGGACGCCGCCCCCGGCTTGCGAATCGCCTACTTCTTCGTCGACGGCGCGCTAGTCGAATACCTCGAAGCCAAGTAGACCGCGAAACTCAGAGCCGGGCCGTGTCGGCCCGATTCGGGGCGGCACGCCCCGGCTCGGATGGGGCCGTTCGATCACCAACACGGGAACTGCCGATCGCCCTAGATCTCGTCGATCTCGAGCTTGTGTTGCCGCATGAAGGCTTCGGCCTCGGCGCGGTTGAAGACGCTTTCCGTGGCACCCAGCGCCCGAACGCAACTGGCGCCCAGGGCGCTACCCCAGCGGAGGCAGCCGTCCGGATCTTCCCCGGCCAGGAGCCCGGCGATATAGCCGGCGTCGAAGGCGTCGCCGGATCCGGTGCCGCCCAGGTACTCGGTCGGGTAGACGCCGGAGCGGAGTCGCAATTTGTCGCTCACCAGGACGCTCCCGTGCTTGCCCTGGGTGATCACGACCGTCTCGGCGCCCGCGTCGCGGAAACGCTGGGCCTGCTCCAGCGGATCCTTCAGCCCGGTGATCAGGGCCGATTCGTCGTCGTTGGGCAGGAAGACGTCGGTCTCCGGCAGGATTTTGGTCAAAGCTTCCCAGTAGTGCGTGCCGCCGAACAGCACCACGTCGAGCACCGTCTTGGTGCCGGCGGCGCGGGCCGTGCGGAAGAGTTCCACAAACGCGTCGGTCTCCAGCCCCGGCATCATCAGGTAGCCGCCTACATAAAAGACCTTGGCCTGACGCACCCACTCCGGCGGAATGTGCTCGACCGTGAAGCGAGTGTTAGCCCCCGGCGTGCTGATGAAGCGGCGGTCCTGGCCTTTGACATTCACGACCATCGTGCTTGCCGTGCCGGTGCCCGGGAGCCGGTGGATGCCCGAGGTGTCGGCGTTGCCGGCCGCCAGGCTCTGGATGATGAACTGCCCGAAGGCGTCATTCCCCACGCAGCCCGACACCCCCACGCGAACCCCGACCTTGGCCAAATCCAGCCCGGCGTTAGCGGCACAGCCGCCCATGGCCAACTGGATATGATCGGTGGGCATCAGTTCTCCCGGCTCCGGCATGCGAGGAATGGGAGCGCAGATGTAGTCGGCAAACAGGATCCCGGCGCAGAGGCATTCGATGTTCACGGTGTAAGTCCCCGAGTTCAAAACATGGTAGGCAGCGATCGGCGTTCAGCAATCGGCCGTCAGCTTGTGCCGCTGCGATGACTTGCCAAGGAACCCTCATTCATAACAGCCCGCCGGCGGTTTTTCCAGTCCATCTGCAGGTCGGAGGGGGCAATAGGCATCGGCCGTCACCCGCCCGTACGAGGGGAACGTGTCTCACGTGCTGCCGGCATCACCGCTTCCCGCTTGCGAGTGCGTTAACTCCTTTTGGCCCCAGCACTTGTGCCTGGCATGCGAACCAGTCGCCGAATCCCCCGGCCGCTCAATCGTCCGATGACTTCGCCGCACGCCCCCCCAGCCCGTTCTGACGGTCAATCTGGTCGAGAAGCTTTGCGCGACGATTCTCGTATTGTCGTCTCGCTTCGGCGTATTGGGTGACTCGCTGGATTGAGGAAACCAGTATCGAGACAAACGCGACGACGGCGAAAACCGCCATGGCAAAGGCGACGAAGGCGAGGATCCCTGGTGCCCCCAATACCACGGCCGATACTCCTATGCCCCCTGTCACCGTGACAAAGAACAAGGTGAATAGGCATACGAAAAGGAGCCCGGCAACACTCACGCCCGGCTCACTCGTGGTTCCGTTCTTCTGGCGGACCAAGTATTGCGTCCGTTCGATCGTCCACTGCCGATCGAGCTGTTCCAACTCGTTCTGAAGGCGAATGGCGCCAAGCTCCTGCGCCATCCGGGCCGTCTGTTCCTGGATCGCCTCAAGCACCGAGGTGTAGCTGGCACTTTCCGACTGGTGTACCTCCAGCCGGGCCGAGCAGTAGTTGCACGTAAGGAATCGCGTGCCGCGGGGCACTTCGAGCGGAGCCCCGCACTGATTGCAGGATACGTTGAGGGTTTCCACCGTCGCTCCTTCTGGCAATCGGTCCAGATTCCGGCGTCTGAACTCTCTGCGAATTCATCCCGCCGGCACCCCTCACGATAGCCGAAACGCCTCAGCTCGTCTACGGTTCAAAGGGGCATATCGAGAAGCTAGTGCGTCGTCAAGTCTTGATTTTTGGGTACAGCCGTTTCAGTTTCCGGCGGGCGTCGTCGATTTTGAACTGCCAGTCCACGCCGCGCTGCTTGGCATTGGTTTTCTCCGACCAGACGCCGATTT
>JBDKTH010001205.1:0-4661 GCA_039680305.1 Thermoguttaceae bacterium
CAGTTACACGCCGGGCCGAGAACTGGCCCACCTGCCCACGGCCGCGGAGGTCGCCCGGCAGTATCCCAACGAGTGCGGCTATGGCACGGGCATGGAGGACGGCATGATCTCGGCCGGGGTCATGCTCAACTTGATCCTCGACCGCTACGAGGTCACCAAGGACGAAGCCCTGCGCGACCGCGCCCACGCGGTGTTTCTGGGAATCCAGCGGTGTGCCACGGCGCACGGCGTCCCCGGGTTCCTTGCCCGGGCGGTCTCGAGCGAAGACCTCAAGAGCATCTACCCCAACTCCTCGCGGGATCAGTACACCCACGCCGTCCACGGTCTGTGGCGCTACTCCCATAGCCCTCTGTGCAGCGACGAGACGCGCAAGGCGATCGGCACGATCCTTTCGGCGATCGCCGACCGGATGACGCGGAACGTGACGCCGGAGAACGACTACGACTCCCTTCGTGCCGACGGTACCCGCGATACCCGCGGCATCAGCCGGATGTGGAACGTGCACGGCCACGAAGCGGCACGCCTGCCGATGATCTATGCGGCCGCCTGGGACGTGACCGACAAACGGGAGTATTACGACCTGTATCGCAAGTACCTGGCACCGGCGGTGAAGCAGTCGTTCGACGTTCTGCCGCACACGACCACGTATGGCTTCCTGCAAATGCAGTGCTCGATGGAGCTGTTGGAGTCGCTGGAGCAGGACTCGGACCTGAAACGGCAGATCCGTGAGATCATGGCGATGATCTCGAAGCGGTGCGCCGCTCGGGCGGTCAACGCCGATCGCAACGCGCAGAAGCTCGACCTGACCGCGGTTTGTCCAGACTGGCGCACCGGGGAGGGGCTCAAGGGCGAGTATCGCAAGGCCTGGTACTGCTTTCGCGAGAGCGGCGAGGCCCTGACGGCGCAACTCATGGACGCGAGCCAGCCTTTGCCCGAAGACCAAAAGGAACTGCTGATCCGGGCGATCACCCGGCTCGACTACCAACGCGTCTCCAGCAACGGGATCTTCTATCTGCAGGGAGCCTATTGGAAGGCATTGAAACGCGGGGTACGGCTTCCGTGAACGCGGTTGGGGGCGCATGACGTTGGCCCATGGTTCACGAACAAGGAGAACGACATACGATGAGAACTCGCCTGTGGATTGGCTTCATCTTGGTGGCTGGCTCGGTGGTCGGAGCGGCTGGTTCGGTCGCCGCGCAGGAAAAGGGGCTCGTGTTTGCGCACCGCGGCGGGTCGCAGGAGTTCGAAGAGAATACGATGGAGGCTTTCCGCGGCTCCTATGAAAAGGGGCTCCGCGGCTTCGAGACCGACGTGCGCATGACCAAAGACGGCGAACTGGTGATTCTCCACGACGATAGCCTCCAGCGGACGTACAACGCCACGGGGCCCGTGGAACAGAAGACGGCCGCCGAGCTGCGCACCGTGACGTCAAAGAAGAACGGCCAGCGGTTCCTGTTTCTCGAGGAGCTTCTAGCCTATTTTGCCGACAAGCCCGGCGTCTATCTGGAACTGGAAATGAAGACCAGCAAGAAGGAGCTATACCCCGACGCTCGGCTGGAGGAGTATTGCCGGAAGCTGCATGACACGGTCCTGCCGCGACAGCCGAAGGGGTCTTTCTACGTTTTCACTTCGTTTGACGAGCGGCCGCTGCGGATCATGAAACGCCTGGACGCCAGTGCGGACCTGATGCTGATCAGCGGCGGGCCCTGCTGTCCGGAGATCGTCAAACGGGCTCAGGATCTGGGCGTCAAACGGATCGGCTGCCGAATGGAGGAGACGTCCCGAGCCGCGGTGCGTCAGGCCCAGAAAGCCGGGCTGCGCGTGACCGGTTGGCCGGGGCAAAGCCTGCAAGACTACCATCTTGCCGTCGGGCTCGGCGTGGACGCCATCTGCACCGACATTCCCGTCGCCATCCAGACCTGGAAGGCGAAGACCAAATAGTTCAACCGAGCAAACCCCGCCGGAATCGCCGGCGGGGCTTGCCATCAAAAGCTGCCGGCGGTCACTGGGGCTTGGACGGCGCGGCCGGTTTTCGCACGAGCGTCTGCTTGTTCTCCAGCACTTGATCGAACTGCTGGCCCTGGACCGACACCTGGATGGTCATCTTCGAGTCGGTGGCGTTCTCGACCAGGAAGCCCTGTTGATTGTCGAAGTAGATCGTCCCGTGGTTGTCCTGGGCCGTGATCTTGGCCTTCCCTTCCTTGCCTTCGCCAAACTGCATCTTGATCTGCGAAGTAATCTTCACCAACTCCTTGCCGCCGCGCTGCTCGGTGCCCACGTAGCGCCACGTGGTCTCGACCGTCATGTCGCCCAGCATCGGATTCTTCACCGTGGTCGCGCGGTTCCACGTGTCTCCCGGACGCACGGGCTTCTCGGGAAACGTTGCCATCTGCATCAAGTTCTTCATTCCCTCGTCCGACAACATGCTGGCCATCTGGGCGCCGCCGGGCGTTTTGGCGATGCTCTCCTTCACGTCGTCCGGGATCTTCACCGAGACGGCCTTCCCCTGAGGATCCATGGTGACCACGATCGGCTTATCAATCATCGATTGGAAGAGGGGAGCCACCATGGCTGCGATCCCTTCGGGCTTTTTGTCCGAGGCGGAGTCGTACTCGCTTTTCACTCCCGGCCCCGCTTGGATCGACATGCGCACCCGCTCGAACCTCTGTTCAATCGTGGCCGTTCCTTGCGGATCGACCGCGGTGACTACCCAGCCCAAGTCCATGATCATCGTATTCGATGTTTCGATCTGCCTCTGCTGGACCGTCATCTTCATCCGAACATCCTGCGTCATCACCAGCTCAGCCTTGTCGCCGGCACGGAACTGCCAGCGGAGGAGCTTTCCGTCTTCGCCGCGCGCGTTCTGCACGCTACACAAAGCCACGACGACGGCCACGATAGACATCACGCGAGCCACACGGACACTGCACATGATCCTGCTCCTCAGATGCAAGAGAGAAGGCGATTGGCCCAGGGCCGCGCCACCGCCTGCCCCGGACACTGGTCATACCAACAGCCAGATGGGTGTATTGTAGCAAGAGATTGGGGGAATGCTATGCGTGATTATCCCCATCATCCCCGGCCGGGCCCATCAGACTCCGGTTGTCAAGATTGGCTGGCCCCAGGGCACCACTCCGACGGATCCAGCCGGTTCAGACGCCAGAGATTCGGGTCGCTGGTGCTGACCGCCTGATAGCCGGACTGCAGGACGCGCTGGGCCAACTGCGGAGTGCGGACAAGGCCTCCGGCGATCCGCGGGAGGTCGATGCCGCGGAACCGGTCGGCCACCTCGATCGCCGCCACGCCGGGCAGAAGTTCGATCGCGTCGGGCTGAGCGCTTTCGACAATCTGCAGTCCCCGGTCCACGGCACGCGTGTCGTGCAGGAAGAGCCGGACAATGCAGGCCAACCCCAAGCGGCGGGCCAGGGAGACCAGATGATGCCGTACGGTGATGATGCCGCTGATGCCGTCCAGCGAAGCCACGTAGCGCAGCCCCGCCTCGTCGTTGGATAACCCGGCCAGCAGATCGATGTGCAACACGACCGGCACGCCGGCCAGCGGGCTTTTGCCCAACCACTCGAGCACCTTGGGAAGCTCCGTCAGTTCGCCACCCTGCAGGAAGATCACGCTCGCCCGTTCCAGCGCGGTCCCATCCCGGGGAATCTCCCAGAAGACGGGGATGAACGGACGACGGAGCCAAGCGAGAATCGATCGGCGGGGCGGTCTGTTTTTCATCGGGCCAGGTACGCTTGACAGCAAGACGCGGAGGTGAGTAGGATGCACCAAGATCGGGCATTCTAGCATCCGGCTGGTTTGCGAGCCAGAGACCTCAACGGCCGACACGCAACATGACTCGCATCCGTCGCTCATCGAGATCTAATCAAACTTTGTATTGACAATCATTCTCAGTCAACTATAACTGAAAAAATACGGCGAAATGCCGCACGGAAGTGCGGCCGCCACGCGGTTTTCCTATCGTCTTGATGCGTCATTGGGCCGGGAGATAAGAGAAGGCCCCACGAGCGTCTCGTGGGGCCTTCTTTGTTTCTTGGCGTTCCTGTTGAACAGCTTACTCCCTGGAGGAGGGGCCGCTGGGCTTGGGATGTCCGTCGACTGGGGACTACTTCCGTAAGACTCAATCAGCAAAGGGTGGCTGAGATGACAAGACCCGTTCGGTCTGCCTTTACACTCGTGGAACTGTTGGTGGTCATCGCGATCATCGGCATCTTAATCGCCTTGCTCTTGCCCGCCGTGCAGGCGGCCCGCGAGGCGGCACGACGCGCGGAATGCACCAACAATTTGAAACAAATCGGCCTCGCCCTGCACAACTATCACGATACCTACAAGACGTTCCCGTCGGGCAACATCAATACCACCAGCATCAACGCGTGGGCTCTCATCCTCCCGTTCATGGAACAGATGAACGTGTACAAGAAGTGGGACTTCCGCCTCAATATCGACCACGCCAACAACGTCGAGGCGAAAAAATCGCCTGTGGCGGGATACTTCTGTCCGTCGCGACCGCGCAACATTTACCCGCTTGTGAGCGGCAACAATGCAATGGGCGATTACGCACTGAGCAGTGGAACCAGCAACGTCCACTATTCGCCGCCCATCACCAGCTTCAAAGGCATCTTCAATACCGATTCCCGATGCGGCTT
>JBDKTH010000075.1:0-4216 GCA_039680305.1 Thermoguttaceae bacterium
TCAAGGCACACAGTTCCGACTTCTTGTCGCCGTTGAGATCGGCGGCGACGATCCAGTGGATCATCTGGTCGGGGAGGCTGACTTCGCCTTTCGCTTCCCCTTCGGAGTTGAGCAGCACCAGCGTGCCGCGCTGGTTGGTGGACAGGACGTTGCGTTTGCCCTTCTCGTTCGGATCGAGGATCGCCAATCGCAGCGCAAAGGCCAACGACTTGTTCGCCCAGATCCGTTTCCCTTCCAGCGACACGCCCTGGACGCCGACGACGCCCCAATAGCCGACACACACTTCCGGCGTGCCGTCGCCATTGAGATCGCCGATCTGGGCGTCGGCAATTCCGGCGTCCTGAGGAGTGTGCGAAACCTCCTTCGGATAGTCGAGCACATGCTCGAACTTCTCGTCGAAGAAGTGGATTTGCGGCAGGCCGTTGGCCCCGCAGACGAACCAGCGTTTGCCATCGGCGCCGGTGGCCGTGCGGACGAAGCCGGCCATCCCGCCCGTGGGCAGCTTCAGGGCGTGCTTTTCGACGACCTTGCCCGCGGACGACACTTCGACAAGGGTCTTGCCTTCCTCGATCACCAGCACCTGTGGCTCCTTGCCCGCCTGGGGGATCACCACGATATTGCCCGGGCTCTTCAGGTCCTTCAGGTTCCACAGCGACTTGAGCCGCAACGCTTTGGGTTCCGAACGCTGGGCGATTTCCGTTTGCGGGATGTCCATCCCCATGGGCAACGGGTTCCAGTAGCAGTCGTTGGCGATCTGCTCCTTGATCCAGCCTTCGAAGTCCCGCTGTTGGCGTTTGAACTTCTGGAACTTCTCTTCAAAGAGGTTTTTCCCCGCCAGGAGCTTTTCCAGCTTGCTCGGCAGATCGATGTCGAGTCGCGGCTGGAGCCCGATTTCGTAGTCCTGCATGTTCCCCTTGGCATCCAACAGGAACATTGCCGGAATGCTGTTCACGGCAAGCAACTGGCCGGTCTGTTGCTCGGAATCGCGTGCGATTGGCACGTTGATCTTCAGGTCCTCGAACGTCTTGCGCACGGTCTTGTCGTCAGTTTGCGCCTGGTCGACGCTAACGGCCAGGAAGGCCACCTTGTCGTTGTCCTTGTACCGCTGATAAACCTTCTCCAACAGCGGCAGGCCATCCCGGCACGGTCCACACCAGGTGGCCCAGACGTCGACCACCGTGACCTTGCCCTCCAACGAGGCTGGGGTCACCGGCTTGCCGTCCAGCCCGGTGAACTTGAACGCCGGGGCCGGCTTGCCCAGGAAGGCCAGATCGGGCGAGAGGATCAAGTCCACGGTGCGCGAACCCTCGGGCATCTGGAACTGGAAGGCGTTGGAATCGACCTTGTCGTCGATCGCCGCATCGACAAACTCGGCGACCATCGTGAAATCGCGGATCTGCCCGCCGGCCATCGACTGGTTGAGCCCCTCGGTGGGGTACTCGAAGCGACGCAAGATCGACGATTCCTTGTCGATCCAGAAGACCATCTTCCCGTCCGGCCGCTTGACCTGGATCTTGTAGCAGGTGCGTGCGTCGATCTTCCCCACACCGATCACCTGCGGCTTTTCCGCCTCGCGCAGGAATGTCTGCAACGGGTTGTTGGCCAGCAAGAGCACGGTCTGAAGCGGGGCCCAACTGAACGGCAGCGTGAACCCGTCGGCCATCGCTTTGGCCAACTCCTGGTCGCGGAACAGCCAGTCCAACGACAGTTCCGGCAGGGCGTCGCCCTGCAAGATCTGGTCCGGCCGATCATCGACAAACGCCCAGAGCTTCTTGCCGTCGCAGACCGCCGTACCGCGATAGGCCTGGACGCGGATCTTGTTGGGCCGTTCCAGTGCCACCAGGAAGTAGGCCTTCCCGTCCAGCTTCTGATCGCCCATCTGGCCTGTAATCCGCACCTCCCCCCGGTCGGCATACGTCCGCGCGGTCTTGTAGGCCTTGACCATCGCCTGCAAAACCTCCTCGGCGTTGACCTTCGGGTCCACGGATTCCTCTTCGGCCGCCACCGCCGGTTTGGCCGTCACCGAGGCTTCGCTGGCGTCCGACTTTGCCTCGGCCTTCTCAGGGACGGGAGCGGCGACCGTCTCGGTCGCTTTCTCCTTCGCGGTAGGCTCGCTCGATGGCGTGCAGCCCGTCCAGCAGATCAGCCCGATCGCCATGATGCCCAACAGGCCGAGACTCACGCGTCCGGTCGGATTTGTCCCTAGCGTTCGCAATTTCATCAGCACTTCCTTGCAAATGGAGAGCGTCCCGTATCCCTAGGATGAGGTCGCCATTATTTTCGAAGCCGCCGGCTACGTAAAGCTCGACTTCTTGACCTCCTCGTGACACGACCAGTAAGATGAAGGAGTGTGACGTTTGCTTTGCCAAAACCTCCCCATTTTCGCAGTTTACCTAATGGCGTCTGTCCTGCGTTACGGTCCTGATTCCTCGGTCAAGTTGGAGTTTGCCGAGGGGGTGCTGCTAGCCGAATGTGGCCGGCCTCCCGAAACCGCCTGCCCCCCCTCGGCGGCTGTAGCCGAGACATTGTCCAACCCTTTGGACTATCCGCCGTTGCAGCAGAGCATCGTGGCTGGTGACCATGTGGTCGTGGCCTTGGAAAGCGGCGTGCCGCAGGCTTCCGAGGTTGTCGGGGTCGTTGTGCAGACCCTGGTTGCCAGCGGGATTGCTCCGGACGGAATCACCGTGCTGCGCACCCAGGTCGACGCCGAGGCAGGCATCGGCGACCCGGCCCCCTGGCTCGATCCGGAGGTACGCAAGCAGATCACGATGGTCACCCATGACCCCACCGACCGGCAAGCGATGGCCTATCTGGCGGCCACGGAGAGTGGCGAGCCGATCCTCCTGAACCGGGTCCTGACCGACGCCGATATCGTCCTGCCGGTCGGCTGCATCCAGGCCCGACCGGCTGGCAGCTTCCGCAACGTGGCCAGCCACGTCTTTCCCAGTTTCTCCAATCAGCGCACCCTCCTGCGGTTCCGCGCGGTCGAGTCGCGCACGGCGCAGGCTGCACAACGCAAGCAACTGGCCGAGGAAGTCCGCCAGGTCGGTTGGCTCTTGGGCCTGACCTTCACGCTCCAGATCGTTCCCGGCCCGGGCGACCGGATCTTGCACGCCCTGGCTGGCGAGTATTCGGCCGTTCGACGTCGCGCGCGAGAACTGTACGAGGCCGCCTGGCGTTGCTCGGTTCCCCGTCGAGCCCGGCTGGTGGTGGCCGGCATCGAAGGGGGCCACGCCCAGCAGACCTGGCACAATGTGGGGCGCGCTGCCGCCGCGGCCGGGGCCCTGGTGGAAGACGGTGGAGTGATCGCCATCTGCTGCGACGTGGCCTCGGAGCCCGGTCCAGCCGTGCAGCGATTGGCCACAGCCTCTAGCCGTGAGGAGGCTCTGCGTCAGATCCGCAAAGAGCACCCAGCCGACGCCCTCACCGCCGCCCAGTTGGCTCAAGTCCTTCGCCGTGCTAAAGTCTATCTGCTCAGTCGCGTGAATGAGACTCTGCTGGAGGACCTGGAGATCGCTCCGATCACCGAATCCGAAGACCTGGTCCGCCTCACGAAACGTTTCGATTCCTGCATCCTCCTGGCCAACGCCCCACGAACCATGGCCACGGCGGAGGAATAAGGACGAAGTAGTAAGGACGAAGGAAGAGGTGCAGACAGAACTCGCCCCATTCGGACACAGTGCCTCTACTAAACAATCCGCTTCCTATCATTCAGCATTCAGCATTCATCCTTTCCCCATGTCAAATCTCGCTCGCATCGCCGACAACGTGGCTCAGGTCCGCCAGCGGATCGCTGATGCGGCGTGCGCTAGTGGGCGAAAGCCGGAGGACGTCCGGCTGGTGGCGGTCACGAAGTACGTGGGGTTGGAGGAGATCCGTGCGACGGTGGCGGCGGGCTGCCATGCGCTGGGGGAGAGCCGGCCGCAACAGCTCTGGGAGCGGGCCGAAGCCCTTCGGAATTTGCCGATCGCGTGGCACCTGATCGGCACCCTGCAACGCAACAAGGTCCGTCGCAGCCTGCCACTGGTCGCCATGATCCACTCGGCCGATAGCGACGCACTCGTCGCAGCGATCGACCGGATCGCCGGCGAGTTGCAGCTCCGCGTGCCGCTGCTCTTGGAAGTGAATGTGTCGGGCGAAGCGAGCAAGCACGGGCTCGCCCCCGAGGCCGTCGAGCCGCTCCTGCCCGAGTTGGCCCAATACCAACACGTCGAGA
>JBDKTH010000083.1:0-6574 GCA_039680305.1 Thermoguttaceae bacterium
TCGTTCCCGAGCCTGGAGGCCTCGCATCCCCGGGGCACGGCGGAGCGTGCCTACTGCTTTGATTACACACACGCCCGGACGCGACGCCCCAGCCCGCTTTCTTTGGCGGCGACGCCGATTCGCTGGCGCAGCTCGGCCAGATAGGCGTCGCGGCAGTGGCGGTCAAACAGGATCTTCTGGTAGGGCTCTCGCAGTTCAGGGAATTCTCGCTGAAGCAGTTCCGCCACGGCCGGCCAGACGCGGGGACGGGCGTTGATCGCATCGACCCAAATCTGGTCGATTTCCAATTCAGCGGCACGCTGAAACAGAGCCACCAGCGACTCCTGGCTATCGGAGAGAAACGGCAGCAGGGGGCCGAACATGATCGACGTGTCCAGACTGCGGCGTTTCGCCTCCTCGATCACCTGGAACCGTTTGGCCACGCTCGACGCGCCGGGCTCCCAAAGCCTGCGCAATTGCTCGTCCAGCGTGGTCACGGTGATGCCCACGCTCACATTCTGGCCGGCGAACAGGTCCATGTCGCGCAGCACCAGGGCGTTCTTGGTGAGCACGTTCACGCGAAATCCGCGTTCCAACAAGAGTTCGCAGCACCGGCGAGTCAGCCTCCATTCCTTTTCGATCGGCTGCCAGCCGTCGCAGGCACTGCTGACAAACACCGCCGCCGGCTCGGCCCGGCGCAGCTGCCGCTTGAGCACCTCCACGGCGTTGACCTTGACGTCGACGAACTCGCCCCAGGCCTCGTCGTGGGGATGAAACCGCTGCATGAAGCGGGCGTAGCAGTAAACGCAGGCGTGGGTGCAGCCCGTGTAGCAATTGAGCGAGTAGTCGCCAAGCGAGGTCCGGTTGAGGATCGACTTGCAGACCGTCTCACGGACCGTCACCGGATGCGGTTCCGGAGCAGGGGAGGGGCCGTCCTTCTTGTCCATGGGATCATTCGTCAGAATGCTGACTCAACTTGCCTGATCTGGGGCTTGCCAGAGAAAAGGTGGTGTAAGGGAAGGAAAAAGGGGAATGAGGGGAAAGGGGAAAAACGACAACTGCAGATGGGATAGCCGGTAGTACATATTGCCCTCAGGCTTCCTACCCTTTGTCTTCTGCATTGGTCTTCACTGGTCTTCTTTCCCATTTCCCCTCCTTCCCCTTTTCCCTTCCCTTACACTCATTCCATTATTGTACCCGCGTCCGCTCACCACGCGAATCGCTCAACGGTTGCCAACCGCCGCGCACTCAAGCTACACTGGTAACCAGCGGCGACGACGTTCCCCCCGGCGGAAGTCGAGCCCTTTGCTCGCCCCGTGCAGTCTAGGACACCCCGCCCCGTTGGGCACCCCGACCGCCCGGAGTGCGGCCATATTTTCTGGAAGGATGACCATGCAACGCTTTGCCTCGATCTTGACGCTCCTGTTTGGGATACTCACCTCGGCGGCCGCGTTGGCCGGCCCGCTGGATGACGCCGGCTGGCTGCGCGATCCGAAATTCGCCGCGTACAAGCCGCTTGGAACGTTTGACGCTCAAGATACCAAGGAAAAGGGCACGCCGCTCAAGAACGTCCACACCTATTTCCGGCGCGAGCTCGAGCTGCCGGCCCAGCCGGTCAAGGCGATGCTGACGATCACCGGCGACGACTACTACAAGTTCTACGTCAACGGACAGTTCGTCGTGCAGGGGCCCGAGCCGGCCTACCCGTTCGCCCATCCGTATTACCGCCTGGACATCAGCCGGTTTCTTCAGAAGGGGCGGAACTGCCTGGCCTCGCACACCTATTACCATGGCCTGACAACCCGGTCGTTCAACAGCGCCGACAACCGCAGCGGGTTCATGCTCGCGCTGGAAGTGACATTCCCCGACGGCACCACGGCCCGGCACCTGACCGATGCCACGTGGAAGTGTTTTGATTCGCCCGCGTTCCCGTCGAGCCACAAGTTCGGCTACGACACGCAGTTCAACGAGAACATCGACCTACGGCTGGAGCCGATCGGCTGGCGTCTGGCGGGATTCGACGATTCGCGTTGGCAGACGCCGCTGGCCGAGCGACAGGACCACGAGTTCATCGAGTCGATCACGCCGCCCCTGGAGCATTGGCGAGCCGAGCCGGTCGTCGCCAAGCAAAAGAGTCCGGGACGACACTTCTTTGACTTCGGCAAGGAGATCGTCGGGCACACGCGGATCCAGCTCAAGGGCCCGGCCGGGCATGTGATCACCGTCTGGCACGGCGAAGAGCTGAGCGAGCCTGAGACGGTGCGGCACAAGATGCGCTGCAACTGCAACTACGAGGACCGCATCACGCTGTCCGGTCGCGACGACCTGATCGAGTTCTACGACTACCGCGGTTTCCGTTACGTCGAGATTCTCGACGCGCCGGCCGAGCCCAAGGTCTGGGTCGACGTGCGTCACCATCCGTTCAACGCGGAGGCCAGCCGGCTCACCTCCTCCGACAAGCTCCTGGAACAGATTTGGGGGCTGTGCAAGAACGGCGTTCGCATGGGATGCCAGGGGATCATCGTCGATTGTCCGACGCGGGAGAAAGGCCAGTACACGGGCGACGTGTACCTGACGGCCCTTTCGCACCTCCTCTTGACCGCCGACCCGACGTTGACCAAGAAAGCCATCAAGGACTACCAGCTCTCGCAGCGATTCGACGACGGGATGCTCTGCGTGGCCCCTGGCGGATTCCGCCAGGAATTGGCCGAATGGTCGCTTCTGTGGCCGCCGATGGTCGAATACTACTACCAGATGACCGGCGACGCGGCCCTCGTGCGCGAGATGGTCGACGTGGGCGCCGTGGAAAAGCTGATCGGCTGGTTTGCCAAGCAGGAGGGGCCCAACGGCCTGCTGACCGATGTGAACCGCAAGAAGTGGGTGCTGGTCGACTGGCCGGCCAACCTCCGCGACGGGTATGACTACGACGGCACCAAGGACGGTGAGAACGCCGTGGTCAACGCCTTCTATTATCAGGCCCTGCGTTCGGCCGCCAACCTGATGCGGATCGCCGGGCGTGACGGCAAGCCTTACGATGCCCAGGCGGAACGACTTCGGGCGGCCTTCTGCCGACGTCTGTTGGATCCCAAGACGGGTCTATTCCTCGATGGCCCCACGTCGCGTCACAGCGCACTCCACGCCAACGTCTACCCGCTGAATTTCGGAATGGTGCCCGAAGAGCACAAGGCCAACATCGTCGGCATGCTCCGCCAGAAGCGGCTAAGTTGCGGCCTCCTGGCGGCCTCGCTCGGCATCGAAGCTCTTTATCGGGTCGGAGAGCACGAGTTGGCCTACGACCTGATGATCGCCTCCAAGGACAAGCATTCCTGGCACGAAATGCTCCGCTCGGGAGCCACAACGACGATGGAGGCCTGGGCCCCGGAGTTGAAGTGGAACACGAGCTGGTGCCATCCCTGGGGGACCACGCCGATCTACATGACCGTGACCTACCTGATGGGCCTCCAGCCGGCCGAACCCGGTTGGAAGGCCGTTCGCCTGGCCCCGCAGATCCCGGCCCAGCTTGACCAGGTCGAGCTGCGCATTCCCACGGTCTGCGGCCCGATCACGGCCAGCTACCGTAAGGATCGCGGCTACAAACTGACCGTCCCCGCCAAAGTCCGCGTCGAAACGGCGGCCCCTAAGGGGCTGCGAGTCGAAGTGATCCGGGAAGGGTAGGGGACGGTTGCCCGGCTCCGCTCTGTCTTTGCCGCCTATAGGAGATATCTGATGCGACATCTGTTGATCGTCTTCGCCATCGCTCTGGGCACTGCTCCCGTCTCGGCCGACGAACCGGTCAAGCCGTGGCAATTCAACCCTGCAAGCCTTCAGCCGTTCTGGCGATCCAGCACGATGCAAGGCGAAAGCGTCTTGTTGATCAAGGACGACCCGGCCAAGCCTCCTCACGCGGCCGTCCTGTTCCAACCGACCAAGGTACTGGCGGTTACCAGTTCGTCGGGCGAGGTGACCTACGAAGAGGGCCGCGACTACGTTTGCAGTCGCGACACGCGGGAAATCACGCTTCCGGCCGGCTCAAGGATTCCGTTCAAGACGCCCCAGGACTTGCGCCGGCGGGCCAAGTCGCAGCGTCACGCCCTGACGCACCGCGACGGCAACGGCGAGATCCTCTTCGGCGGAGGGCACGAATACCACGACATGCAGACGCTGATCACTTACAAGCACGCACCGGTCCAGTGGCCCGGGCGACTGCCGACGTTCGCCGGTGGACAGCTGCCGCGCACGCTTAAGAAGTTGACCGAGAAGCAGCCGCTTTCGATCGCGCTTTTGGGCGACAGCATTTCCACCGGCTGCAATGCCTCGGGCTGGGCCAAGACGGCCCCCTTCCAGCCGCCTTACCAGGATCTGTTGGTGATGAATCTGAAAGCGGTCTACGGGGCCAAGGTGTCGCTGACGAACTTCTCCGTCGGCGGAACCAGTGCGGCCTGGGGGCTGAAGACGATCCCGAAGGTGATCGAGGTCAAGCCCGACCTGGTGATCCTCGCCTTTGGCATGAACGATTCCGTCGGCCGGCCTCCGGCTCAGTATCAGGCCGACATTCGCGGGATGATCGAGGCCGTTCACAAGGCCTTGCCCGACACGGAGATCATCCTCGTCGCCACGATGCAGGGCAACGCCGATTGGGTCACCCTCAAGCAGCCGCTGTTCCCGCAATACCGCGATGCGTTGGCCCAACTCTGCGGCCCGGGCGTGGCATTGGCCGACATGACCTCGATCTGGGCCGAGTTGCTCCGGCACAAGAAAGACTGGGACATGACCGGCAACGGCGTCAACCACCCCAACGACTTCGGCCATCGGATCTACGCCCAGGTGCTATCGACGCTGTTGATCGAGGACCGGTGACTTGCATCCAGCGGCCGCTTCGGGGAGAATCTTGGGGGATCAGCTGAACAACCCCGTCCCCCTTATCTGCCTGACGGAGGTGCTGCCGATGACGATGCTACGCATGCTCACGTTGCTCGTAGGGCTCAGCGTTTCCGGACCGCTTTCCGCCGAAACGCTCACGCTCCCTCAAAGTCAGCGGCCGGAGTGGCTGCGCCGCGATGGAATTGTGATGGCCGGCAGTTGGGAGCCGCTCATGTTCCGCGTGCGGCGAGACGGCAAAGGCGACTACACGCCCACGGCCGAACAACTGGCCGCCTACCGTCGCGAACAAAGCCCGGAAATGGTCGCCCGGCTCAAAGCGATGGGCGTCAACTTCGTGATGACGCACTGCTACAAAGGAGCCGGTCTCGTCGCCGAACGCGAGAGCATGGCCGACGCCGTGCGGTTCGCCAGGCTCTGCCACGACGCCGACCTCCGGGTCGGGGTCTACAATTTCAGCGGGGCCTTCCTCTGGGAGCCTTTTTTCAAGGAAATGCCGCAAGCCCGCGATTGGGTCGTGCGGCGTCCCGATGGCAAACCGGTCACTTACGGCACGGCCGCTTACCGCTACTACTGGAATCGCAACCATCCCGCGGCCGAGGCCTTCTATCAGAACCTCGTGCGATTCGCGGTCAACGAGATCCAGACCGACCTGGTCCATTTCGACAACTACGTCATCGGCCCCGGCTACGATGGCAACTCCGTGGAGCGGTTCCGCGAGTATCTTCGCCGCACGTTCACCGCCGACCAGCTTGCCGAGATGGGCGTGCGCGACGTCCAGCAGGTCCAGCCGCCCGGCAAGGAGGCCCCGGCAATGCTCGTCCGTGCCTGGCAGGTTTTCTGTACCCGATCCCTGGCCGAATCGTACCACCGCTTGAACCGCTACGCCCGATCGCTCCGGACGGACGTGCTGGTCGAGTGCAATCCGGGCGGGGTGCGCGATGCGATCCGGCCGCCGGTCGACCATGGCCAGATCCTCCAGGGCGGCGAGGCCTATTGGGTCGAAAGCGGTCGGATCGGCTATCGCGACGGAAAGCTGGTCTCGCGAATCCGCAACTATAAGGTCGGGCGCGCGCTGAACAACATGACGTTCGACTACACGCTCACCCCGCTGGAAATGGCCGAATCGATGGCCTTCAACCTCGATTGCCTAGGGTGCGTCTGCTGGTTCGAATACGGGCAGATCGTCGCGATGCCCGGCTCGAGCGAGCCCATGTCGCCGCTGCTGAAGTCCTCGATCCGCTTCTACCACCAGCGCCGCGACCTGTTCCGCGATGCTCAGGTCGTGGCCGATCTGGCCGTCCTGCGCAGTTTCCCCTCGCAGGCGTTCGGCGGGCCCAAATGCTCGCGGCTCACCGCAAGGATCGAGGATTGGCTCATCGAGAATCGCGTCTGTTTTCACATTCTCCACGACCACCAGTTGGGCGACCTGCGGCGGTATCGCGCTCTGGTGTTGGCCGGCTGCGTGGCAATGGGCGACCGGGAACTGGAACAGGTGCGCAAGTACGTCGCCACCGGCGGCCGGCTTTGCGTGGTCGGACCACTAGCGACTCACGACGAGTGGATGCGACCCCGTCCAAAACCCGCCCTCGATGATCTGCCTCAGCATTCGGTCGTACGGGTCGAAGAGACCGGCGACCCGCTCAGCGGGATTCAAGAGGCGTGCGAGGACCAATTTTCCTTGTCGGTTACGGCCGCAAAGCCCGACGCCCTAGAG
>JBDKTH010000918.1:0-7115 GCA_039680305.1 Thermoguttaceae bacterium
TAATCGGCCACCTCGGGGACTCCGGCCAGGTACGCTTCGAAGTCGCGGACGGCGGCGTCAGAGCGTTCCAGCGTCGTCCCCTCATTGAAGTCCAGCACGAGAAGCAGTTCGTTCTTGTTATCGAACGGCAGCATCTTCAGTGGTACGCTGCGCACTGCAGCCAACCCCATGGCCCCGATCGTCAAAAGGACCATGCTGATCAAGAAGGTCCACGCCACGACCCGGGAATGCAGCAAAGGGGCCATTAGCGGATAGAACACCTTGTAGAGCCGCGACTGCTTGACCGCCTCCAGATCGTGCGGGTCGTGCTCGGCGTGGCTCCCGGTGCCGCCGGCACTGTACTTGCGCCGCAGCACGTGGTAGGCCAGCCACGGGGTGATCGTAAACGCCACGAGCATCGACATGAGCATGGTCACCGGCACGTTGAGCGCCATGGGCCGCATATAGGGCCCCATCATTCCCGTGATGAAGAACAATGGCAGGAAGCTGACGATCACCGCCAAGGTCGCGGTGATCAGTGGCGGTCGGATCTCAGAAACGGCCTCCAGCACGATTCGCCGCGTGGCCTTCTTTCGCAACGAGAAATGCCGGGCGATGTTTTCCACGTCGACGATCGGATCGTCAACCAGCAGCCCCAAGGAGAGGATCAACGCAAACAGGGTGACGCGGTTGATCGTGAATCCCAAGAGGAGGTTCACGGCCAGCGTCAGGCCGAAGACGACGGGCACGGCGACGGCCACAATCAGTGCCTCACGCCATCCCAGCCCCAGGCTAAGCAGGGCCACGACGATCACGATGGCCACGGCCAACCCCTCGACCAATTCGTTGACTTTCTCGTCGGCTGTCAGACCGTAGTTGCGGGTAACGACGAGTTCCATGTCGTCGGGGACAATCTGGCTTTGCAGCTCTTCGGCCCTATGCAGAACCGCATTGGCCACCCAAACGGCGTTCGAGCCCGTCTGCTTGGCGATGGCGATCGTCACGGCTGGCTGCGAGGGTCGCGGGGCCGTGGCTTGTGCATCGGACGAGTGGGATTCGCCCAGCACCGTGCCAGGGAAGAACTCGTGTTCGGTGAACCCGCGTGCAGGCCCCCAGCCGTGGCGCACATAGTTGGCGACTTCCTCCGGACCATCCACGACGGTCGCCACGTTCTTGAGAAACACTGGCCGACCGTCGAATACGGCGACCACCAGGTCTTCGAGTTGGCGAGCATTCTCGAACGGCTGTCCGGCTTCGACGCGGATCAGGCGATCACCCGCCCGGAAATCGCCGGCCGTTTGCCGCACGTTGGCCCCTCGAATGGCCCGCTGCAGCTCCAGTGGAGAGACGTGATAGGCCGCCATCCGGTCCGGGTCCAAGAACACCTGCACGACGCGGGGGCGGCCCCCAACCACGTAGGCCCGCGACACGTTGGGGACGCTGGCCAGCCGCTCGGTGACCTCGTCGGCCACGCGGCGAAGCGACATGTCGTCAGAAGATTCGCTCGTGAGCGTCAGCGTGACGATCGGCACATCGTCGATTTCCACCGGCTTGACGACCCAACCGGTGACGCCGGGGGGAACGAGGTCCACGTTCTCATCGATCTTCTTCTGCAGCTTGACCAGGCTCCGCTCGCGATCCTCGCCGACATAGTAGCGAACCGTGATGATCGCCTGATCCTGGCGGCTCATCGAGTAGACGTACTCGACGCCGTCGATCTGGTAGAGGATCTTCTCCAGCGGCGTGGTGACCAGCTGTTCGACTTCGGCGGCACTATGGCCGGGGAAGTTGACGTAGACGTCGGCCAGGGGGACGACGATCTGTGGGTCTTCCTCACGCGGCGTGATGCCCAACGCCGCCAGCCCAACAATCGTCGCCAAGAGGATGAGGATCAGCGAGAGATTCGACTCGAGGAAGATCCTGACGATCTTGTCCGTGAAGTGGTGCTCGCCGTGCGACGCGGGATTACTCGAGTGCTCAGTCATGCGCGGCCTCCTGCGACGCTTCCGACTCTGGGATCAAGACCTGTTCGCCTTCCCGCAATCCGGAGAGGACTTCGACGTTCTCCTCGATGGTCCTGCCGGTGCGGATCGACCGGCGGCTGGTGTGACCACGATCGACAACTTCGACCAATTCCAGTTGGCCGACGTTACGCACCGCTTGCCGCGGAATGACCAAGACCTCTTCTTCCTTCAAAGGGATCAAGATGCGGCCAAACATCCCGGTGTAAACGCCGGCCGGGCATGGCCCGGTGACTTTCACTTGGAAGGATCGGCTGGTCGCAGCGGCCTCGGGGACGATCTCACTGACCGTCCCGCTGCACTGCTTGCCGAGCCCATCGACTTTCACGCCAATCGACTGGCCGAGTTGAAGGCGGTGCGCCAGCGATTCACGCACGCTGGCTACCAGTTGCATCCGATTCGGGTCAAAGAGCGTCACGAGCACCTGGCCTGGGGCGATCATATCGCCAGAGTCGACTTTCTTGTCGATCACGACGCCCTCGATGGGCGAGCGAACCGTGGCCCAATCGAGCATGGCCTGGACTTCCTTGACGGCTTCTTGCGTGCGACGAAGCTCCGCATCGGCCGAGCGCAGGGCGGTGGCGGCCTTTTCGTATTCCTGGCGGCTGACCGCATTCACCTTGGCCAGTCGCTCGTAGCGCTGTTCATCGACAGCCGCCTGGGAGCGGGTCGCCTCGGCGGCGGCCATGGCAGCCCTGGCCTGCTGGAATTTGGCCTGCAAGTCGGTGTCGTCCAGCCGCAACAGGACCTCCCCCTCTTTCACCTTCTGTCCGGCCTTGAGGCGGACTTCGACGACCCGGGCCAGCAGCTTGGACCCGATGCTCGTCTCATGGACCGCACGGATGGTCCCGACCGCCGGCTCCACTAGAGGCAGTCGGATCAGACTCGCGGGAACCACCCGCCCCCTGATCGCCTCGCCATGGGCCTGGGCGCCAGTGGGATGCATCGGCACCTTCGCGGTGAACTTGCCGGCAAGCCAGAGCAGCAGCACGACGACAACCGCGGCGAAGCCGAGATAAACGGCGGCCTGAGCAAGCCAATGCACCAATCGGGTTGAGCCAACTCGACGTGGCGTCACCGGCTTCTCTTTCTCACCTGTGGTCCCCATGGCAATCCGACTCCTGATCCAGGCTTCCGATGATGACGATCCGCGAAGAATCGTTCGACGCATGCCCCGGCCAGACCGAAGGCCGATCCCTGCGTCCCTCTTCTACCGATGCGCAATGGCGCGCGACAGTTACAGAACACCCCATGATGGGGGGGTGCAGGCAGTGGCACAAGAGCAAGAGAAGTAATAGCCTTGCTCCGCCGTGCCGTTCGCTCTTCCTGAGGCGGTCCAAAGCTTCGGCACGGCTTGCCGTTCAGGCCGCCTCACTCGCTTTCACCTCTGGGGCGGCGTTCTTGGCCTGCAGGATCATCCAGACGACCAGGGCCAGGCCAATAACGACGCACACGAGGAACAACGCCAGTTGCCCCCACTGCGGATCGACCGGCTGGTCAGCCACCGGGAAATACTCCCGCACCTCGAGGTTCTGCACAACCTGCCGACTGATGCCATTGACGGTGATTACACCGAACTGGGCCAAGGCCAGCAGACTGGCGATCGGCCGGGTGAGTTCAAGATGCTTCTGCCGGGCAAAAAACAACAGGGCAAAGGGCAGGCCGGTCGAAAGAGCCGTGACCGCAGTCAAAAGGAGCAGCGGCCAGGAGGTCATCGCCTGGAACACCTCCGCCCGCCAGGTGCCAAACATGTACCAAGCCCCGGTGATGGCGACCCAAACCAGCCCTACCGCATAGAGCTTCCAGGCAAATCCGGCGGCCCAGTTTCTGTAGTCCTCGGACTCGTTGCGGCCAAACCAGGCCGCGTCGAACACGACCCAGACGGCCGAGGTGGTCAGGGCGATGCCGAAGACCATCAGCCAGCGGGGCCAGAGCGTGGGATCGAACCCCACGTTCAACCCCGTACCCAGCACCGCGCCTCCCACGTCTTGCATCTCCCAGAGTTTCGGCCAGGCCTGGACATTGGTCAGCAAGGTCATCGCATTGACGAAGATGAAGCTGATGGCGATGAACATCAGCGCGGCCGTCCAGCCGATCGCCCGTTTGGCCCGGTTCATCGCCCGGCCGCCGTTGGCCAGGGCGAACAGGTACACGTAGACACCATAGTAGGCCGGGATCAAAAGGACGATCACCGCCAACCAGAACCAGGCCATAAGGATCGTGGCCGGGTAGAAGAGCTTAGCGTAGGCCACCTGGATGAACAGAAGCGGGACGATGCCAAAGTTCACCCCCATGGCCACGATGATCGGCATTTGGGTCATCAGCCGCGTGGACCAACGCTTGGGGTGCTCGCCGCCGAACGCCTGGGCGATCATGGCGACGATCAAGCCGGCAAACCAGAGGTTCATCGGCACCATGTGCAGGGCAAAGCCGGCGACCTTGAAGACCTCGATCAACCAGAACGGGACAGGCAGCCCGGGGGTGGCGGTCGTGTCGATCAGTGTGTGCGGATCCATTACTTCGTCTCCTCAGCGGGCCACGGCGGCAACATTCCCTTGGGACGCGGCGGGGCGATGTCCACCAAATACGCGGTCAGGAGCTTGGCCTCTTCGCTAGTTCCCGACCAGGGCGGCATGAAGTAGTGCACCAGGTGTAGGTTCTCCACCAATGGCAGGATCATCTCCGGCGGTCGCCCTTGCAGCAGTCGTCCCATCGCCGAATAACCCTCCTCGGTCGCATGGCAATCGTTGCAGTGGTATTGGAAGAGGACCTTCCCCAAAACCAGTTGGTCTTTGTGGAACAACGTCAACAGCCGCCGTTCGTCGATCCGGCCGTCCGTGTCGACCATCGCCGGATAGTGGGCTTTCACATAAGCATTGGTCCAGGTTCCCCCCTCCAGAAAACCGGTCTTCCGGAGTTCCGGAACCTCTTCGGCCAGGACCTGATGCCCGAAGACCACGTTATAGACGATGTACGGCTTGCGCACCGCCTCACGGATGAACTCGCCGGTGGTGAAGGCCGCCACGCCGAAGAGGAACAGGGTGATGGCGAAGCCGGGCGAGAGCCAACCCGGATTGCGATACGGCCCGAGGTAAAGCAGGACGAAGACGACGATTGTCATGGCAAAGATCAACGCCATGAGGATATTCAGCGCGGCGGCGGTTGCCAAAACGGCGCGGGCCGACTCCGGGAGGAAGTAATGCCAGGTCGCGCCGCCGATCGTGATCATCGCGGCCCCCAACAGGGCTGGCCGGGCCGACCGACTGGCGATCAGGTCGCGAAGGCGGGTATCACGCAAGAAGAGCGAGGCGTGGAGGTACACGTAGAGCGAGGCGAGCATCAGGGCCCCGCCGGTGCGGGCGATGGTCTGTGGCAAGGCCTGCGGATTGAGCATCCCCGCCCAGAACGTCCGCTGTTCCAGCCAGGCCCCCGGATTGAGCATGAACGCCGTGATGCAGGTGATCGCCACGAGGCTGAACCACGCCGCCAGGGCGTAGATCCAGACGATGATCAGATGCGTTTTCTGCGGCAGCCGGCCCCAGTAGTAGTAGAAAACAAAGGCCGACACGAGTTCCACGACAAAGGCCACGTACTCGATCGCCCAACCGAAGACAAAGGTGCGGATCAACACGGCCGTCGCCAGCGGCGAGGCCAAGCCGATCGTCCACCAGATTCCCACCCCGGTGATCGCCCCAAAGACGATTGTCAGGAGGATGAAGAACCGGGCGTGTTTCTTCAGGTAAGCGAGATACTCGTGGTCCCCCTTCCGGTAGGCATAGCCGGTTTCCACCGCCAGAAAGAACCCGCCGCCTACCGCATAGTGTGAGACCAGCACGTGCACCACCGAGATGATGGCGATTAGCATCGGGCTGGTCAGATGCGGGACAAACCACCAGGGATAATGCATGGCCGGCTGACTCCTGAGACATAACTGGCTGTGGGCCTATCGCTCACTCCCGCCCAGTGGCGAGGGCTATCAGAAACCCCGACAAGTGTGCCCGATCCGGACGGATCCGTCAATTAGGGGTTTTCCCGATACTCGGCATGCAATTCTTCCCTAGCAGTCAAGTCCGTGTCCAGTTGACCCCTTCTGGCTGGCGGGAGAACTTTAGCCATGTGAAGGGCGGATCGGCTCGGCCTGCGCAACGGAGCACGGCTGAAGCCCCAGGCGAGCCAGGACCCAGACCATCGGGCACCAATTGGTGAAGGCAGATTGGAGAAGATTCAGACCCGCGAAGGCGGTCAGGAAGAGCCAGTAAGGATTGGCCAGGACCGCCAGGCTCACACTCAACAAAACGACGATCCCTGCCACGAGCCGCAATCCACGTTCGATGTTCACGGTCCATCTCCCTCTTGCTACTGGCAACAGAATTTCGCCTTCCAGCGATCCTTTAACCGCGAGCAAAGCTGGGCATGAAGCTCGACGGGGATGTCGAACGGTTCGCCAGCCTTGTACAAAGTGATCGTCTTGCGGATGTTATCGACGACGATCTGGCACGGATTGCAGCCTTCCAAGTGTTTTTGAAAGGCCTCGCAGATCGACGGATCCAAGTGTCCGTCGACATACTCGTTGAGCGCGGCCAGTAACTCTTCACACTTCATGGCTTCGATCCTGCCTGTCGGTTACCTACTGGTATGGATGCCTGGGAAACCGCCGGGTTACAAAGGGCCCGTCCAGAAATCACTTGGACGCGCCCAAAGGGGAGCGAAATGTTGCCCGAAAGCAACACCCGTTGCGTTTTCGACGCGGAGGAAGCCGCGTTTCGGGAACATGGCTGCCGAGCGATCCTCGTTAAGGGCCAGTATAGCGTCGACGGGCCCGCAGCACAACCGCTTGATCGGTAAGGAGTTAAGCGTCGCGATCTGCCGCCCCCGCTGCGATCCTCGTCGCCAAGCGGCATGGGGCTTGCCTTTGGATTGCTCTCGGTTGGGATCAACACCGTTTCCCTGGCTGACCGAGATTCTGCCGATGGCCACGTCGCTCCTGACAAACCCGAGCATCCGCCAATCGCACGACCACCTGGATAAGGGAGAGGCCGTTGAGGTCCTCCGGGTCCTTCATGTAATCAATGGCGAGCACTATGCGGGGGCGGAACGGGTTCAAGACTTGTTGGC
>JBDKTH010001228.1:0-3672 GCA_039680305.1 Thermoguttaceae bacterium
GGGGGCCCAAAACCTTTACCCTGAGCCCAAGGGGGCCTATACGGGTGAAGTCAGCCCCTTGATGCTCAAGGACATGGGCTGCAACTACGTGATTCTGGGCCACAGCGAGCGCCGGCATATCCTCCGCGAGACCGACGCTGAAATCAACGAAAAGGTCTTCGCGGCCCTGGACAATGGGCTCGTGCCGATCGTCTGCGTCGGCGAACTGCTGGCCGAACGCGAGGCCGGCAAGACCCTCCGGGTGATCCGCCGCCAGTTTGGTGGGTCGCTGGCCGGGCTGACCGACGAGCAGATGAAGAAGGTCGTGATCGCCTACGAGCCGGTTTGGGCGATCGGCACCGGCAAGACGGCTACCCCAGAACAGGCCGAAGAGGTGCATGCCGATCTTCGCAAGATTCTCGAAGATCGCTACAATAAGGAAGTTGCCGAGACTGTGCGGATTCAGTATGGTGGCAGCATGAAGCCGGACAACGCGGCCCAGCTGCTCAGCAAGCCGAATATCGATGGAGGCCTGATCGGGGGGGCCGCCCTGGTCGCCGCGCAATTCATGGCCATCGTGGCAGGAGTGCCGAGTCAGAAGCGGGCGTAAGCCCCGAGCGGCCTGCGAGTTGGGACCCGTTGGGGATGTGGGTCAGGCTGCCCGTGCACGTAGGAGCCAAGGACGCATGCAGTACCTATTTCTGTTCCTGTTATTTTTCACCGCCGTCTTCCTCGTCCTGATTATCCTCGTTCAGCGGGGAAAGGGAGGCGGACTAGCGGGTGCCTTCGGAGGGATGGGAGGCCAGAGTGCCTTCGGCACCAAGGCTGGCGATACCTTTACCCGGATCACGGTCGTCGTGGCCGCGTTCTGGATCGTCCTGTGCGTGGTGAGCGTCAAGCTGCTGGGAACCAATACGAGCCGGATGAACCTCGGCCCGCTCCCAACGCCCAAGAACGAGGCCCCGGCCAACCCCGGCGCTGCCCCGGCCAAGCCCGCGGCGCCCACGGCCGAGAAGCCCGCCGCCGAGGCTCCCGCGGCCCCAGCACCCGCGAAGTCGTCTGAGAAGGGCAAGTGATCGCGGCTCCGGCGCGGGCCGGAGCCCACGGGGCAATACTGGCGTCCCGGTTTGTGGTGCAGGCGCTGCGTCGGCACCACAAACCTGTTCGGGACCCTGTTCGTCTTTGAAGAGGAGTAATCGTCCTTGTTGCTCAGCATGACCGGCTTTGGCGAGGCCCATTGCCACAACGACGGTTTGGCCGTCTCCGTGGAAGTACGCACGATCAACAGCCGCTATCTCAAGGTTTCGACGCGAATCAGCGAGGGCTATGCCTCTCTCGAACCGATGGTCGAGGCGGTCGTGCGCCAGCAGGTGCGTCGAGCCACGGCTCAGGTGAACGTCCGCATTCACCAGACCCATTCGGCCGACGACTACCAGATCAACGTGGCGGTGCTCGAAGGATATCGTCGCCAGTTGGAGGTCCTCTCGCGACAGTGGAAGCTCAACGATGGCGATTCCGTCCCCTTGGCCAGCTTGCTGCCGCTGCCGGGCGTCGTCAGTGAAGAGAGCGTGGCCGCCGTCGATGTGGAGGCCTGCTGGCCGATCGTCCAAGAGACGGTCGTGGCCGCGCTGGCAAACCTCGACCGGATGCGGACCGAGGAGGGCCGGGCGATGGGCGTCGACCTGGAAGCCAATCGCCAAGCGATCGGCACCTGCCTGGAACAGATCGCCGTCCGTTCGCCGGTGGTGGTCGACAACTACCGCACGCGGCTTCAGGAACGACTCAAACGGGCCCTGGGCGAACTGAGCATCACCCTGGAAGAGTCCGACATCCTCAAGGAGGTCAGCCTCTTCGCCGATCGCAGCGACATCTCCGAAGAGATCGTCCGGCTGCGGAGTCACCTGGAGCAGTTTGCCACGATCATGCAGGCCGCGGAAAGCTCCGGCCGCAAGCTGGAGTTCCTCACCCAGGAGATGGTCCGCGAGGCTAACACGATCGGCTCGAAGGCCAACGACGTGGAGATCGCCCGGCTGGTGATCGAGATCAAGACGGCCGTGGAACGGATCCGGGAGATGATCCAGAACGTCGAGTGATGATGACAGGCAATCGGCACGGCAGAATCGTAGTGGTGTCGGGCCCGTCGGGCGTAGGCAAGACGACGGTCCTGCGGCAATTGTATCAGTGTTCGCCCGTGCCGCTGGTCCCCAGCGTGTCGGCCACGACGCGGCCGCCGCGGCCCGGCGAAGTCCACGGAGTTGACTACTACTTCATCGCGACGGAAGAATTCGCCCAGCACCGCCAGCAGGGCGAGTTCCTGGAATGCTTCCAGGTCTTCGGTCGCGACTACTGGTACGGCACACTGACCAGCCAGGTGACCCCCAGCCTGGAGGCGGGGAAATGGGTACTGTTGGAGATTGACGTCCAAGGGGCCCAGGCCGTCGTGCAGAAGTTCCCAAAGGCCCTGACCATCTTTTTGCGGCCCTCGTCGCTGGAAGAGCTGGAGCGGAGGCTGCGAGGCCGAGGCACGGAGAAGGAAGAAGCGATCCAACGCCGGTTGGAACAAGCCCGAAAAGAGCTCGCGCAAGCCTCCTGGTACCGTTATCAAGTCATCAACGACAAGGTGGACCTGGCGGTCCAAGCGATCTGCAGTATTCTCGTCCGAGAGCGTGAAGGAAACGGAAAATGATTGACGAACTGCGTGAAGAGGAAATCGTCCAGAAGGTCGGTGGTCGGTTCAAGTTGTCGACCCTGATCCAGAAGCGGCTGGTCGCCCTGGTCAAAGGGGCCCCGGCCCTGGTCGACCTGCCCACCGAAGACAAGATGAAGATCGTCATCCAGGAGATCATTCAAGACAAGATCTACCTGGATGCCGAGTCGAACGTCCGCACCCGGGCGGCCCAGCCGGCTGCCGGCGGCCCGCCGGAACTCGACTTCAGCCAGCTATGAACGGTCGCGAGCTGATCATCGGCGTCACCGGAGGGATCGCCGCTTACAAGACGGCGGCCCTCGTCAGTCAGTTGGTGCAGGCTGGCGCGGGTGTCACGGTCGTGATGACCCGCTCCGCGACCCAGTTGGTCGGCCCCAAGACGTTCGAGGCCCTCACCGGTCGGCCGGTGGCCCTCGATATGTTCGGTCCCGGTGCGCACCCGCACATCGAGCTGGCCGATACGGCCGAATTGCTGTGCGTCGCCCCGGCCACGGCCAACCTCCTGGCCAAGGCCGCCTGGGGACTGGCCGACGATCTGCTCAGCACGTTGCTTTTGGCCTTCGACGGACCGATGGTCCTCGCCCCGGCAATGAACTGCCGGATGTGGGAAAAGCCGCCCGTCCAGCGCAATGTCCGACAGCTTCGCGAAGACGGCTTCACGGTGCTCGACCCGGAGGAGGGCTTCTTGAGCTGTCGCGCCCGAGGTCCCGGTCGGATGGCCTCGCCGGAAAAGATCTTCCAGGTGATCGCCGACACGATGAAGAACGTGGGGCGTGGCAAGTAGGGCGTGGGGCGAGAGGGGCGTTGCGCGAATGGCTCGTATCCTGATCACCTCCGGTCCGACGCGGCAGTATCTCGACCCGGTGCGCTATCTGACCAATGCGTCCAGCGGGCGCATGGGTAGCGCCCTGGCCCAGGCGGCGATCGACGCCGGCCACGAGGTCGTGATCGTCAGCGGTCCGGTGGATGCACGCTATCCGTCGGCG
>JBDKTH010000127.1:0-9041 GCA_039680305.1 Thermoguttaceae bacterium
GATCTCGGGCGAGGCCGAGAAACGATGCGCGATTCGCCCATGGCGGCACCACGTCGACACCCGTTCCATCTGTGGGACCGTGCATTCGGTTCTGGCCCCTTGGAGCGGGCGACTATTCTCGCCCGACGCATTGGCCACGGTCTCCAGCGCGGAACGCTGCGTGTCGAGCCGCCGCACGATCACCCGATGAAGGGGGAAGTAACGCGTCAAGATCCGGGCGATCCCCTCGGTCGAGTGAACGATCGCGATAGATCGGCAGGCTTCGCGCCAGATCTCGGTCGCCAGTGCACGTAGATACTCCGGAGTCGCCTTCCCAGCTTCTGTCACGGCCACGCCATCAAATCGCACGGGATTGTCTATCATATTTCACGGAATCCCATTCCCAGAACGCGTTTTTGCCCCGTGGCCTTCAGTGTCGCAGAAATAGTGCCATCATGATCGGAATTAGTATGTATTATCATTCCAGAGCACTACTACACTACAATGCGGGGGACTATACTACCGCATTCAGGCTAGCCATCTGCCAAGAGAGGCTGGCTCGCGCGCCCGCAAAGCACCCCAAATCGCATTATTCTGCACGCAGCGTTTGGCATACCCAGAACAGACAAGAGCCAGGCTTCGTCCATCCCCATGGAAGGGCGATTGAGAGAAATCCCGGGCGACACAGGGTATTCCCGATCAGAGGAGACGGATGCCGTTACCGGATCAAATGACGTGTTTGATACGATGGAGCGGCTGCGGTCGGGAAGGCGCAAAGCTCTGCAACTCCTCGATCACGATCCGAATCGTTGAACCGGCAACTTGCTGGACGCACCCGTCGGTGATCGTCTGCAGTTGGGCGGGATCGATTCTCGCCCGCACGTTGACCAGGAGCACTGCCTCCGGTCCCCAACCGTCCGCCGCTCCTTGAAGGTGCGGCTCGCCGTCAGTACTGGTGAGATTGGCGACCAGCGTGCTTTTCCCCGCCCTCAAGTGCAGTTTCAGGTGGGCGACTTCGGCCGACACTCGCTGGAACGACTCCTGCATCGCCTGGATCAACTGCGTGCAGAACGCTACGCCGTCGATCCCCGCGTCCGCTTGGAGCCGGATGGCGGCGTTGAGCCAGCCCAAAGCAGCCTCCCCCTCCGCGTACTCGTCGTAGTCCACGTCCGTGATCGTCCGGCCTGCCTCCGAGCTCTCCATCACATGATCCAGCCACCTCGCTACCCCGGTCCCTTGAAGGGCCGAGGTCGTGATCACCGGGGCTTGGGAGAACTCGCGTTGGAGTACTGCTTTCACTTCCGCCAGTTCTTCGGGCGAGACGAGATCGGCCTTGTTCAAGACGATCACGTCCGCTTCCTCCAGCTGCTTCTCGTAGATATACATGACGTTCTCGGGGAAGCGAGGCGATTGGGCGTCCTGCATCGACCGCCGCAGTCGCTCGAGTGTCCGCACCTGCTTGACGTCCACAAGGACCGAGAAGGGCGCGACTTGGAAACGGTCCTTGTGGTACTGCTTCATCGGCTGGAGGACCGTGGCCGAGAGATCCGTGCAGCTTCCCACCGGTTCCCCGATCAACACGTCGGGCATGCCGGACTCCACCAGGCGGTTCATCGCCGCCACAAGGTCGTCGAAGCGACAGCAGAAGCAGCCGCCGGCTACCTCCTGCACGGCATCGACGGCTTCCTTGAGAAGGGCGGTGTCCACGAGGTTGGCGGCTTGATCGTTGGTGACTAGCCCCACCCGCTGGCCTCGACGCACCAGATGTTCCGTGGCCTTAGCCACCAGGGTTGTCTTTCCGGCACCCAAGAACCCACCGACGAGGATAACGCGTGTCTTCTGCATCTGTCTCTCCGTGAAACGCTTGTTGCCTTATCGAACAACCCGAGTGTAGAGCCCTGCGCCGAGGATCGCTCCTGCGATTGGCGCCAGGATGTAAACGGTCAGAAAGCCAGCGCCCCGCGGCCCGGGTAGTGCAATCGAGCCCCAACCGGCCACGAAGGCAAACAGGCGGGGACCGAAGTCCCGTGCTGGATTGAAGCACGCCTGGGTGAGCGTCGCGACGACGGAGATTAACGCTGCCACGGTCAAACCGATGAATACTGGGGCCAAGCCGCTGGGCGGGGCACATCGATTCTGGTCGTCAGTCACGGCGAAGGCCACCAGGGCCAGGACGAACGTGCCCAGAAACTCGGCCAGAAAAGCAGCCGGCTCGGAGACCATCGCGTTGAGCCGTGCATGGGCCTCGCGGGAGTAGGGACCAGGGGCGTTGGAGAGAGGGCCAGGGCTAGGAAAGTACTCCCCGTAGCACATGGCGGTCACTTCACTCCCCGGCTGCCCTCGCACAACCTGCCGCTCCTGCTCCCTTACCGCGAGATGGGGATGAAAGACTACAAAGAGCGTCCCCGCGGCGAGAAAGGCTCCGGCCAGTTGGCCGAGGATGTAGGGGGCAACGGATCGCCAAGGAAAACGTCCCCACACGGCGAAGGTGATCGTCATCGCGGGATTCATGTGGGCACCGCTGACCGCACCGACCGTGTAGCTCGCCGCCATAATGGCGACGCCCCAGACAACGGCCACTTGCCACAGCCCACTTTGCGCTCCGGTAAGCACGGAAGCATGGACCGCGCCGCACCCAAGGAGCACGAGAAGGTAGGTGCCCACGCCCTCAGCGAGACACTTCTTTCCCAACGACGGGGTTTCTCCCCTCACTGTCGAGTCCTTCATCACCTCGAAGTCGCTTTCCGCAATCGTGGCTGTGTTCATCTCGTCGAATTCCGAAGAAGTCAAAGGCATCCTCCGTTCACAGGTGCCGCCGGTTAAGACTCGTGCCGCTGGTGCAGCGTCTTGCGAGCGCCCCGCAACAATTCGGCGATTCCCCGACGGTACGCCTCCAGTGTCTTGATCCATTGCTGGAGACACCGCTTGCCCTCAGAGGTGATTTCGTAAGACTTTCGTGCCGGGCCGCTTTCGGATACATCCCACGTGGAAACGACCAGCCCTTTCTGCTCCATCGTCTTTAGGAAGCGGTAGATCCCCGACACATCCGGCTTCTGACCGGAAAACGTCGGCATCTCGGCAATCCGCTCGGCCAGCCGATAACCGTGCAGCGGCCCCTCCGCCAAGACGGTGAGGATGGCCGGCTGGATCAGCCGGTCGAGGGTGACGCCGGTGCACGGACAATTGGCGAGATCAAGCAGCGGAATAGATCCCATATTGGAGGGCCTCCTATACCAGGTGCCCTGAGCATACTGGGATGCGAAATGGCTGTCAAGAACGCGGAGGGCCGAGATGCTTCGGCGAGTTGGGACAGACAGATCCCCAGCGTCGAGGGTGGAACGAGCGTTCAGAGGAAGCTACGTCCATGCCCGTACGGCGTCGAGGTTCGCCAAATGGGCTTCTGGTCGAAATGCGATGCCTTCTCTGCCTCGACAGCCGGAAGAGGCAGCCCTGGGCAGGAGAGGCTGCTAAGGCGCTTGCACCACCTCACCGCCGGCCCGGGTGGCCAGGGCGCGGATGACGTCTTGGCTGAGGGTATCGGCCAGGAACGCAACATGTCCGTCGCAGAACAACGCATTCACCCCGCCGGGATGGTAGCTCCGTGGTGCCATCCACGCCTGCGTCGCGTTACCGTTCAGGCAGTCGCCGCGGTTGGCGTTTGGCGGATAGTAGAAGGTCATCGCAGCGGAGGGATAGCTCCCGCTAACCCATTTGTCGCAGCGGTCACCGTACCACACGTTGTCGCTAGGCCCTGCGTTGCAGCCGGCGTTGAAAATGGCGGTGTTGCGGATGTGCTGCCGCCGGTAGTCTTGGTACGGGGCCAGCCCGCCACCGATCCCTTTGATGCTCTCTCCGATGGCCAGAGTGTTCGACATCCCATCCGTGACGCCCGCAATGCGGATGCCGGAGGCTTGGAAGGCGACACCGTCAGGGCTAAGCCCCGTCGTTGTATTCACCGAGATGGAGCCGTTGTTGGCCGCACCGCTACCCACGTTGAATAGATAATTCGTGGGGGCCAATCCGTCAGGATCGATGACTCCGCCGGGGTCCGAGGGGCACAAGAACAGAGGAACGATGGTCTTGGCCACCTCCTGGTTCGTGCCCGCGTCCACCGTCGTACCGGCTCCGGTCGTGGTTGTGTAGGGATAACCCGCGAAGTTCAGGCGATTGCACAGGTTGACCTGCTCCACGTAGGGCGTGATCATCGCCAATGCCGACCAGTTCTGAAGGGTTGTCCCCGTCCGATTCATCGGAAACACCTTGTGCGTATCGAGATAGTTGTGCAGGGCGATGCCCAATTGATAGAGATTGTTGCTGCACTGCATCCGCCGCGCCGCCTCCCGAGCCGCTTGAATGGCTGGCAGTAGTAGCGCGATCAGGATGCCAATAATCGCGATCACGGCCAACAGTTCGACCAGCGTAAATCCCGCTCGCTTCATCCGCTCGTCTCCGTGTGCGCTATTGTCTCACCCTGCGAGTGTTACGCCTGCTCGAATTGTATTACACAGTAACAGATCGGCCTTCCCAAGGCAAGGGGCGGGAAAAGCCTGGAATTCGTTGCCGAAAACCGAGAGGCATGGGACTCCCGGCGTGATCGCAAAGCCTAAGAAGACCAAGAGTTTCGGCCGGTCGACCGTGCTCACCCCGCGTCAATGCGGATGTCGTCGAAGAGCCCCCATCCCAGATCCGTCTTGCCGGCGGATCATTGAGCGACGCTCGGTTCCGTAATACAATGGCGGGAAGCGTATCATGGCGACGGGCCTTTCGGAAGTGGAGCGATGCAGCCTATGGAAGACTGGGGACTCGGCGATTTGGTCTATCGGACGAGCGTCTTGCTGCTCTATCCGACACTGGTCCTGCTCATCCTGGCTTTTCTGCGGATGATGTGGAGCCTGGGGGAACTCGTTCAGGACAGTTGGGCGCTTCGAGGGCACCGCCGCGCGGAAACGGCTCGCCAACTGCGGGATATCCGCCTGGACGAGCAGCAATCTGTCGTGCCGTCGCTGACCGCCATCACCGAGAATCATAGCCAGCCTCCGCAACTCCGACGTTTCGTCGGCTTGCTCTTGGACGAACTTGCCCGCGGTCCACGCCAGACCTTGGCGGCCCGCATCCAGCATCTGGTCGGCCAGACCGAGGCCTCCCTTGCCCGAGACGTCAATCGCGTGCGAGTCTTCGTGCGACTGGGACCGTGCCTGGGCTTGGCGGGCACGCTGATCCCCCTTGGCCCTGGCCTGATGGCCCTCAACGAAGGCGACTTGGGCCGTCTGTCGTCGCAGTTGGTGGTGGCCTTTTCCACGACGGTCGTGGGGCTCTTGATCGGAGGCGTCAGCTACGTGATTGTCATGGCGCAAGCCCACACGGCGGATTTGATCATCGGCGACATCGAACTGGTGGGCGACATCGTCTCGACGCTTCTGAACCTCCACGCTTCGGATGACTTGCCGGGACGAGCACGGGTCGCGGAAGCCGAGGAGGCGTCCGCATGAAACGGCGAACGCGGCGATTGATGGACGCGGTGGCGGAGGACGACCCTCTGGGGCTCATGGCGAATCTCTTCGACCTGTCGATCGTACTGGCGATCGGGTTTTTGCTGACGGCACTTGGAGCGCTGAGCCTTCGGAACCTGACCGAGGCGAGCGACGATTGGACCCTGGTGCGACGAAGCCCGTCGGGACAAACCGAAGTCCTATCGCGCCGAGGGGGAACCGTGCGGATTCAGAAAGTGAGCCCTCGCAAAGCCGGCGGCCAGGGCATGCGACTAGGGGTGGCCTATGAGTTGGAAGACGGGGAGGTGATCTATGTCCCGGACTGAGGGACCTCAGGGTTTCGCAGCAGTGGTGATGGGACTTGTGGCGGTCGCGATCCTGGTGTTCCCGGACACGATGGCTCACGCCGATTCCGCTCGCAAGAAGGCGCCGTCGCGCAAGGTCGAGTCCTCGCAGGGCCTGCGTCTGCCGACTCGGAAGAAAGCGACGGGAGAACCGGTCCGGTTGGCCGTCCTCACCACCGCCGTTCACACGCCCATCCTGGTGCGCGCCTACGATCAGTTTCGTGCCCAACACGGAGCGAACAAACTAACGATGGACCTGTGGGTCGAGCAGGAATGGACTGACGCGCCACGGCCGCTGGAGTTTCAAGGCTATGACATGGTTCTCGCCCTGCGCTGTTCGATCCCGGGGCTAGAAAAAGCCCTGGCCGCGGCCGCGGCCGAAGGCGTCTGGGTGGTCAGTGACTCGAATGCCAAGCACCGGGAATATGCGGTGGCGATCGACGAGGTGTCGGAACTGGCCCCGTATTATCGGAAGCGGGGCGTCGCGAACATGGTCGGCCTCTTGGAAAAAGTCTGCGGCCTCTTTGGCGTGTCCGACGTGCATGTCCGAGCGCCAACGGAGCCGCCCACGGAAGGAATCTATCACCCCGACGCCGGTCGGGTCTTCCCCGATGCCGACAGCTATTGGAAATGGTATGCCGCCCGCCCGGGCTTCAAGGCCGAGGCGCCGAAAGTCGGCATCTTCGTGTACAATACCCTCTACTTGAACGAGGAGACCGACTGCTTCACCCAGTTGATTCGCGGCGTGGAGCAGGCGGGCGCTAATCCGGTCTTGGGCTTCTGGTTTCTCCCGGTCGACGGCTCCGCCACGGCCGCCTCGCCAATCGGCCGGTTCTTTGCCGGGGTGGACGTGCTGCTGACGTCGAGCTTCCGCCTGCTGAATGAGAAGCCGTGCCATGAGGAGGAACTTCAGAAGCTCAACGTGCCGGTGCTCAACAGCATCATCCTCAACATCACGGCTGACGAATGGCGTCAAAGCCGGCAGGGGATTCCAACCTCATATCTCCTGCCCGGGATCGTGGCTCCGGAGCTATCGGGCCTGATCGAACCCACCGTGATCGCCGCGCGACAGCCGGTCGACAATCCCCAGACCAAACAGCGGTACTTCCGCACCGTGGTCCTCGAAGAGAACTGCCAGTGGCAGATCCGACGCGCCCTGGCCTGGGCACGCTTGCGACACACGCAACCGGCGGATCGGCGGATTGCGATTCTGTTCTACAACCACAGCGGTGGAAAGCAGAATATCGGCGCCAGCTACCTGAACGTGACCGCCAGCCTGCCGCGGATCCTGTCCGGGCTCGGTCAGCACGGCTATCGGGTCGAAGGCTCTCTCGACCGGCAGGCAATCCTCGATTCGATGCAATCCGTAGGCCGGAACGTGGGCACCTGGGCCCCGGGCGAGGTGGACCGGTTGATCGAAAAGGGGGCCGTGCTCTGGCCGCTGGAAGACTACCTGGCCCACTACGACCGCTTGCCGGAGGAAGCCAAACGTCAGATCAGCAAACAGTGGGGCCAGCCGCCCGGCGATATTATGACCGTAACGCGTGATGGTCGGCAGTACTTTGTGCTCCCGGTGTTTCAACGCGGCAACGTCCTTATGGCCCCGCAGCCTGCCCGGGCGTCGGCCCAGAAGGCGGCCGCCCTCTATCACGATCCGCTCACCTGGCCGACCCATCAGTACTTGGCGTTCTACTTCTGGCTGCGTCACCAGTGGCAGGCCCACGCCGTGGTCCACCTGGGACGCCACGGGACGCTGGAATTCCTGCCGGGCAAGAGCACCGGGTTGGCCGCCCACGATCCTCCCGCCCTCGTCTTGGGTGACCTGCCCGACATCTACCCGTACATCGTTGATGGAATCGGCGAGGCTGTGGCCGCCAAACGACGTGGGCAGGCCGTGCTTCTGACCCACGCCACTCCACCACTGACCGGCACGAAGCTCTACGGCGAACTGGCCAAGCTCCAGGAGTTGACCAACCGCTATGGGCATGCACGGGATCAGAGGCAAGGCGGACTCCAGACCGAGTACTACCAGAGCATCGTCAAACTGGCCGCCAGACTGGGATACACTCCTACGTCCCCTCACGAACATGGCCACGCCCCGGAATCCACCGCGGATGACGGGATGACGACCGAAGACCGGGAAGTCCACCGGATCGAGCATTGGCTTGCCGAGGTCGAGGCCCAATCCGGTCCACGAGGGTTGCACACCTTCGGCGAAGCCTACTCGTCGCAAGCCACCGAGGAGATGCTGCCACGCATGTTTGCCGAGGAATTGGCGACACTCCGCAAGGGCGGCCTGAAGCCGGAAGAGGAACAAGCGTGGTTGGCCGCGGCCGCCCAAGCGGGGGCAGCTCAACCACCCTCGCCGCCACCGCCGACCAAGACGCCCTCGAACTCGAAGCCGGCGCCCGAGGATCTCCGAAATCGGATCGAGGCCACGGCGTGGCACATGCGTCACAACCAGGAGATCGACTTCCTCATCCAAGCCCTCGACGGCCGGTTCATCCCCGTGGGGCCGCCAGGGAATCCGCTCTCGAATCCCGACATCTTTCCCACCGGCAGGAACCAGTATCAGCACAATCCCGCGAAGCTCCCCACGCGCGAGGCATGGGCGATCGGCAAGCGAATGGCCGAACAGACGCTGGCCCTCCACCGCCGCCGTTACGGCAGCGATCCGAGCAAGCTGAGCGTCACCCTCTGGGCCAATACACTGATCCGCACGCACGGGGTCCTGGAGTCGGAAATCCTCCACCTGCTGGGATTGGAGCCGGTCTGGAATCAGCGGGGAGACGTCACCGACGTGAGACTCGTCACCCCGTTAGGACGTCCTCGCGTCGACGTCGTGATGACGGTGACCGGGATGTATCGCGACTCCTTCCCCGACAAGGTGCTCCTCTTGGACAAGGCCGTTCGACTGGCCCACGACGCGCCGCCCGAGGCGGGACTGGCCAACCACGTGGCCCTCCACACGCAGAAGATCGCCCAGGAACTGAAGGGACGCGGAGCCGAGGCCAAGGAGAGTCAGCGATTGGCGCTACTGCGAATCTTCGGGGCGCAGACCGGCCAGTACGGGACCGGCGTCGGCGGCCTGATCAATGCGTCCGAGCGCTGGACGCGACCGGCGGAGGTCGCCGACCAGTATCTGGAGCGGATGTCGTTTGCCTACTCCAGCGACGGTTGGTCCCAACCGGCTCCCGAGGTCTTCCAGCGTCAGCTTCGCGGGGTGCAG